>JAESRD010000201.1 GCA_016764835.1 Paracoccaceae bacterium
CGAACAGCGCCTCGTGGATATGCCAGTCAACCGGGGCAAATGGCCCGGCCAGCTCTAGCCGTCCAAACCAGACCAACAGCCAGATCGGCACCAGCACAAAGGCAAAAGCGATGGCCAACAAAAAGAACGGCCTAAAGCCAAGGCTCAGGAATATCGGGCCGGTATAGGATGCGGATGGCAGTTTCATGAGGGATCCAATGAGTACTGTGCGTGCCTTTATGGCTATAGGAACGCGGCATATGCCTTGCGCCATGTCAAATAGTCGCGCTTTGGTTTTGTCGCTGCTTCGGCCGTCTGGCTGTGCCATATTGGCGCGTCATATCTGGCCCACCTGCGGGCCGACAAAGAGGGCAGCCATGGGTTGGGCGGAATATATTGTCGTGTGGGTCGCGTTTTTGGTCACACATTATTTGCCATCGATCGGGGGTGCGGGTGCAAGCCTGCGCAACAGGCTGATTACCCGTTTTGGCCGGGGTCGCTATTTTGCCGCTTACGGCATTATCTCAACCCTATTGCTTATCTGGATGATCGGCGCCGCCGCCCGCGCGCCCCAAGTGCTGATCTGGGACCACCAGCTCTGGCACCGCTGGGCACCAAACTTGGCCATGCCGCTGGCGATCTGGCTGGCGGTGGTTGGCGCGGGCATGCCCTATGCCTATTCGCTCGGCGGCAGGCGCGGCGCGGTTTTTGACCCGGCCGCACCGGGGGCTGCGGCAATCACCCGGCATCCGTTCTTTTGGGCGCTGGCGCTGTGGTCGCTGGCGCATTTGCTGGCCAATGGCAGCTTGGCCCATGTCATGTTGTTCGGCGGCTTTGCCTTTATGGCCATCATGGCCGTGCCGCTTTTTGACCTGCGGGCAAAACGGGCGCTTTCGGCGGCAGATTGGCAGGCCGTAAGGCGCACTGCACCGCTTGTTCCGCGCCTGGCGCTGTCAAAGCTCGCGCCGGGCTTCCTGGCTCGCCGCAGCCTCGTGGCGCTTGTGATCTATCTGGTGATCATCGGCAGCCATAGCGCTGTCATCGGCCGCTCGCCAATGCCGCTCTAGCCCAACTTGCCGATCTGCCCGATGCCGTTATGGTCAGCCTCAAACAGCCAGAGGCGAATATGACAGACTTCCTCAAGCCCAATAGCCCGGTGGGCGACCCGATACGTGCGCTGGCCGAGGCTGAGCAGGATGGCGTATTGGCGCTGATCATCGGCGTCGAAGGCCCGTCCTACCGCCCGCTTGGCGCGTTTATGGCGGTGCTGGCCGGGGGCAAACGGGTGGGCTCGCTATCATCTGGCTGCGTCGAGGCCGATATCGCCATTCATGCGCAAGAGGCGCTGGACAGTGCCAAGCCGGTTATTTGCCGCTACGGACGCGGATCGGCGGCGCTTGATATCGTGCTGCCCTGCGGCGGCGGGCTTGAGATATTGCTGCTGCCACGGCCAGAAAGGGCGCTGTTGGCCCAGCTCAGCGCCGCGCGTGCGGCGCGCCGGCCGCAAAGCCTGATCGCCGATATTGAGACTGGTGCGCTGCATATCGCCGCCACCGGCGAGACCGGCCGCAATGGCGCTACGTTTTGCACAAGGCTCACGCCCGACATCATGTTCTATACCTTTGGCAAAGGCCCGGAGGCCAGTACATTTGCTGGCCTCGTTCAGGCGGCGGGCTACCCCAACCTGCTGCTGTCGCCAGACACCGAAACGCTGGGCTTCGGCACCCAAGCGGGCTGCCAAACCCAACATCTGCTGAAGCCCGCCTTCCCGGCGGCGCTCAGCCCCGACAAATATTCAGCCGTGGTGCTGTTCTTTCATGACCATGAATGGGAGCCGCCGATTTTGGTCGCCGCGCTCGACAGCCCGGCCTTCTACATTGGCGCACAGGGCAGCTAGCGTGCCCGCGACGCGCGGCTGGCCGAGATATCTGCCCTTGGCGTGGCGCCCGCGACCATGGCCCGGATCAAAGGCCCGATAGGGCTGATCCCGTCGGTCCGCGACGCCAGAACGCTGGCGGTGAGCGTGTTGGCCGAAGTGCTCGACACGGCGCATAATTCTGCGCGGGCCTAACAGCGCCGATACCCCATGCTAATAAGTTGCGTGCCGGGCAGCCAATGCAGACGCATGCGATCATGGCGGGCCTCGCGCAGGAACCAGCCGCGCAATGGTTCGCGGTAATGCCGGGCCATCAGCTGCGACCAATGCTCAAACTGGTCAGCGGGCATCGGCGCGCCACTATAACTGGGGCCGTGAAAGCCAAACATGGTCTGCGGATTGATACAGACATCCCCCGCGCCAAGATAAAGCGTGCAGGATGACGAGCAAAACGCGCCGGTAATCTCAACCCGCTGCCCCGAGGCGCGGATATGGGCGATCTCATTGGCCCGGCTGCCGACCGCACCGCCGCTATCATTGCCGATTGTGATGATCTGTTGGGTGACCGCATAGGCGTTGGTCTGACTTTGCGCCACCAAGCTGACGGGCAGGGCGCAGATCAGTACCAAACATAAAAGCCATTTCATCGCTCACCTCATTCGCAACAGCGCCAAAACCGCGCTGTTTAGAAATGAGCCAATTATGGTTAATTGCTGGTTTAGCCCCGCACTGCCCAGCGCAATAAATGCGGATTTGCTGAAATGAGTTGATTCGACCCGGCCCGACGGCGGGGCAGAGCCAAGAGTGCCGCGATGAAATTTTGGGCGCTTACGCCTGTTGCGCCTAAATAACAGGCATAGCCTCGCAATGCGCCCTCCGTTTGGGGCTGGGCAATTGTCTGTTCGGGCCGGTTTTGAATGATGAAGCAGCACCCAGAACATTGGGGCGCACTCAACCGTTGCCAGACCGACCAGAACCTATCTGCTCGGCTGGGCAATACAAAATTATTGGCCGGTAGCAATGCCTTGCGGGCAAACAAAGAAGATATGAC
The DNA here is from genome assembly GCA_016764835.1 of Paracoccaceae bacterium. The sequence goes on from JAESRD010000201.1 coordinate 2,907, forward strand.
ACCGCAAGATAGCGCAGTTGGCCATGCTACCGGGGAAGTTCATTCATGACGACCAAGACAAATTTCGCAGCACTCGCCGCAGCCGCACTCATTGCCAGTGCAGGTGCCGCCAGCGCGCAAGATTGCATCATTAAAGTCGGTGTTCTGCACTCGCTTTCTGGCACAATGGCCATTTCTGAAACCACGCTAAAAGACACGATGTTGATGCTGATCGAGCAGCAAAACGCCGCCGGTGGCCTGCTTGGCTGTGAGCTGGAAGCTGTGGTCGTAGACCCGGCCTCTGACTGGCCGCTGTTTGCCGAAAAGGCCCGCGAGCTGCTGACAGTGCATAATGTCGACGTGATTTTTGGCAACTGGACATCCGTGTCGCGCAAGTCGGTTCTGCCGGTGATCGAAGAGCTGAACGGTCTGCTGTTCTACCCCGTACAATACGAGGGCGAAGAGTCGAGCCGCAACGTGTTCTACACAGGTGCTGCACCAAACCAGCAGGCCATTCCTGCGGTAAACTACTTCCTCGAAGAGCTGGGCGTTGAAAGCTTTGCGCTGCTGGGCACAGACTATGTCTACCCCCGCACCACAAACAATATCCTCGCCAGCTACCTGCAAGATAACGGCATTGCCGAAGAAGATATCTTCGTCAACTACACGCCGTTTGGCCATTCTGACTGGGCAACGATCGTGGCCGATGTTGTAGCGCTGGGCGCTGACGGCAAAACAGTTGGCGTGATCAGCACGATCAACGGCGACGCGAATATCGGCTTCTACAAAGAGCTGGCCGCGGCTGGCATCTCGGCTGATGACATCCCTGTCATCGCGTTCTCGGTGGGCGAAGAAGAGCTGTCGGGTCTTGATACATCCAACCTCGTTGGCCACCTCGCAGCATGGAACTACTTCATGTCCGCTGACACTGAAGTAAACGCCGAATTCATCGCCACATGGCATGCGTTCATCGGCGACACAGACCGCGTCACCAATGACCCAATGGAAGCCCATTACATTGGCTTCAACATGTGGGTTAACGCAGTAACAGCGGCTGGAACGGCCGAAGTTGACGCTGTGCGTACTGAGATGTACGGCCAGGAATTTCCCAACCTGACAGGCGGCACAGCCGTCATGCTGCCAAACCACCACTTGGCAAAGCCGGTTCTGATTGGTGAAATTCAAGCCGATGGTCAGTTTGATATCATTAGCCAAACCACGGAAGTACCGGGCGATGCATGGACAGATTATCTGCCCGAAAGCGCCGTGCTGATGTCCGACTGGGAAACCCTCGGCTGCGGCATGTACAACACGGCTACGTCGACCTGTGTGCAGCTGACATCTAACTACTAATCGCAACCGCGATTACTGATTTTAAAGGGGGCGGGCCTTCCGCCCCCTTTTCGCACCATATTTCGGAAGTCTCCGCCCATGCTCCGCACCTATATCCGCGTTCTGCTTTTGGCCTTGCTCGCAGGTTTCTCTGCACCCGCCCTGCAAGCCCAAAGCCTGCAAGACCTGAGCCTGCAAGACGCCCTGCAAATCGATGCAGGCGCCTTTGCCAGCCCGTCGCGCCGCACCGTTGGCGCAACCATCACTGCGCTGATCGAGACTGGTCACGCCCAAGTGCCGCTGTTCTTGCAGCACTGGCAGGCCAAAGAACTATGGCAGCGCGACGCGGATGGGCTGTTCTTCTATGTGACCGGCGACGGCCCTTACCAGCTGATCGATATTGTGACTGGCGAACCCGTTGGCACGGCGGAAAAGTCTGAGCTGTCGCAAATAAAACCCAATGCCGGTGTGCGCCGGGTCATCGGCGCGGCCCTCGTGCGGTTCTTGCTGCTCGACCCCGCGCTTGAGAGCCGCATTGCCGCCGTTGAGGCGATAGAGCGCAGCCCCGAAGCCGGGCATCTGGAGCCACTGCGCGCCTCAATTGCCGCCGAGCAAGACGCTGCGTTGCGTGCGCGCAAGACACGGCTAGAGCGTATTGTAACCGCCCGCTTTGGCACTGACCCCGTCGCGCGTTTGAATGCGATTGATGATCTTGCCGGCGATGTCAGCCTTGATGTGCGTGGCGTGCTGAGCCAGATACTTGATGCCGATGACGGCGTGGCCACCAGCCTGCCCGAGGGCGTAAATATTGCCCAAATTCGCAACCCGGAAGCTGGCTACGAAGAGCTGATAGAGGCCGGTTTGGCCCCCGCGCCAGTGACCCGCGCCACAATCCGCGCCGCCCTTGAGGCCAATATCACGGGTGAGACAGTTGGTGGTGTGCCGGTGGCAGAGCTGGGCACAGACGAGGCCCGCGCCACCGCTTACGCCGCGCTAGCCTCCCAAGGCTTGGCCCCCCCGCAGCTCACCAACGCGCAGCGCGCGGCGGCGGTCGAAGCACATGTATTCTATAGCTTATACAGCGAACCAGACGCCGCCATCACCGACGCCGCCCGCGCCGTGCGCGAAGCCATTGAGGACCGCGTCGGTTGGTTCCAACTCGGTGATCTGACGCTCGACGGTCTGTCACTGGCCTCGATCTATTTCCTCGCCGCCATCGGCCTTGCCATCACTTTCGGCGTCATGGGCGTCATCAACATGGCGCATGGCGAGTTCATCATGATGGGCGCCTATACCGGCTATGTCGTGCAGCAATATATCCCCAATTACACGGTCTCAATCCTCGTCGCCCTGCCGCTGGCCTTTGCCGTGACCTTTGCCGCCGGTGTGGCCATGGAGCGGCTGGTGATCCGCTGGCTTTACCACCGTCCGCTCGAGACATTGCTGGCCACATTCGGCATTTCCATCGCCCTGCAACAGCTGGCCAAAAACATCTTTGGCACCCAAGCCCGCCCGCTCACTTCGCCCGGCTGGCTCGACGGCGCATGGGTGCTCAACGACGTGGTCTCGATCTCCTATATCCGCATCGCCATCTTCGTGCTGGCACTGATCTGCCTCGCGTTCCTCCTGTTCGTGCTCAACCGAACCCGGCTGGGCCTAGAGGTCCGTGCCGTCACCCAAAACCCCGGCATGGCCGCGTCAATGGGCATCAACCCCGACAAGATAAACATGCTGACCTTCGGCCTCGGCTCGGGCATTGCCGGTATCGCTGGGGTGGCGATTGGCCTCTATGCCAAAGTCACCTCAGAGCTGGGCGCTGACTATATTGTGCAAAGCTTCATGACCGTGGTTGTTGGCGGCGTCGGCAATGTTTGGGGCGCACTCGCAGGCGCCTCACTCATTGGCTTTTTGCAAAAAGGCATTGAGTGGTTCAACCCATCTAACACATTGGCAGCGCAGACTTATATGATCTTGTTCATCATCCTTTTCATCCAGTTCCGCCCCAAAGGCATTGTCGCCCTCAAGGGCCGGGCAGCGGGAGATTGAGCCAATGAAAAACACATTTATCATGCGCAATCCGTCGGTCATGTGGTTCCTGCTGGGGCTGGCTCTGTTCACCCTCGCCGTCACCTTGCTGTCCGAGGCGACAGGCAATGGCTATATCTCGACCTCCTTCGTCAAAACCCTAGGCAAGACCCTGTGCCTATGTCTCATCGCCGTGGCAATGGATGTTGTCTGGGGCTATTGCGGCATCCTCAGCCTTGGCCATTTCGCCTTTTTTGGCATTGGCGGCTACGCGGTCGGCATGTGGCTGATGTATGCGCGCACCCATTCAATCGTGGTGACATCGCTGGCAGGCCAACCCTTGCCCGCCACCCCACAAGAAATATCCGACGCCATCGGCACGCAGATATTCGGCGTGGTCGGCTCCTCCGACTTCCCAACCATCTGGGCCTTTGCAGATAGCCTGACCCTCCAGCTCCTCGCCGTCATCATCGTGCCCGGCCTGTTGGCACTGGTCTTCGGCTGGCTGGCATTTCGCAGCCGGGTCACCGGTGTTTACCTGTCGATCCTGACCCAAGCTATGACCCTCGCGCTCTCGCTGTACCTGTTCCAAAACGATAGCGGCTTGCGCGGCAATAACGGTCTGTCAGGCCTGCAAAACATCCCCGGCCTTGAGCATCTCGGTCAAGATGTCATCTCGATCTGGTTCTTCTGGGCCTCAGCGCTTGGCCTTGGCCTCGGCTACCTGCTCTTCGCGTGGGTCACATCGGGGCAAATGGGCTCGGCCATCCGCGCCATCCGCGATGATGAAGCCCGCGTGCGCTTCCTTGGCTACCATGTTGAAAGCTACAAGCTGTTTGTTTTCACCCTCACCGCCGTTATTGCGGGCCTCGCAGGCGCGCTCTACTATCCCCAAGCTGGGATCATCAACCCAGCCGAAATCGCCCCCATCGCCTCAATCTACCTCGCCGTCTGGGTGGCCATCGGCGGACGCGGCCGTCTCTATGGCGCGGTCATCGGTGCGGCCTTTGTCTCACTGCTCTCAAGCTGGTTCACTGGCGGCAGCGCGCCAGACGTAAACCTCGGCTTCTACCTGATCAAATGGACAGATTGGTGGCTGGTGCTGCTGGGCATGACCTTCGTCTGCGTCACCCTGTTCTTCCCCAAAGGCATTGGTGGCCTCTTCGACTACCTTGTGCGCAAACCCGCCGCTGACCGCACCGGCGACTTTGGCCCAGATGCGGGCAGCTGGCGCCAAAAGGAGGGCGCGCCATGAGCCTGCTAGAAGTATCCGGCGTGACCGTCACCTTTGACGGCTTTCGCGCGATCAATAACCTGTCAATCGAGATTGGCGAGCCTGAACTGCGGGCGATCATTGGCCCCAATGGCGCGGGCAAGACCACGTTCATGGACATCGTCACTGGCAAGACCAAGCCCGATGAGGGCCGGGTGCTTTGGGGTGAAAAGTCTGTGTCGCTCTTGGGCATGACCGAGAGCGCCATTGCCCAAGCCGGGATCGGCCGCAAGTTTCAGCGCCCCACGGTTTTTGAGGCGCAAACAGTACGCGACAATCTGCAATTGGCGCTTAAAAACAATCGCGGCCCGTTTGATCTGTTGTTTCGCCGGGCCAAGCCGAGCGACGCCGACCGCATTGCCGAGCTGGCCGAAGAGATCGGCCTCTTGGCCGAGCTGCCGCGGATATCGGGCGAGCTGAGCCACGGTCAGAAACAATGGCTGGAGATTGGCATGTTGCTGGCCCAAGAGCCGCGCCTGTTGCTGGTCGATGAGCCTGCCGCCGGGATGACCCCGGCTGAGCGTGAGCACACCACCGAGCTGTTGAAACGTGCCGCCAAGAAACACGCGGTCTTCGTGGTTGAGCATGATATGGAGTTTGTCCGCAGGCTTAATTGCCGGGTCACGGTGCTGCATGAAGGCTCGGTCTTGGCTGAGGGCAGTCTTGATCACGTGACCAGCAATCAACAAGTCATTGACGTTTATTTGGGGCGCTAGCATGTTAGAGATAAATGGGCTGACACTAAGATACGGGCAGAGCCAAATCCTTTATGGTATTGACTTACATGCCCGCGCTGGCAAGGTTACCGCCGTGATGGGCACCAACGGTGTTGGCAAAACAAGCCTGCTAAAAGCTATCTCTGGGCGGCATCCTTACCGGGAAGGTACGATATCGATTGATGGTAAGATGCTTAAACATGTTAGCCCACATCAAGCAGCCAAAGCAGGCATCGCCTATGTGCCGCAAGGGCGCGAAGTTTTCCCGCTGCTGACGGTCACTGAAAACCTACAAAGCGGCTTTGCTTGTCTTGATAGCGCCGACCACAGCGTGCCAGACAGGATCTATGATCTGTTTCCGGTGCTGCATGAGATGAAGGACCGGCGCGGCGGTGATCTGTCAGGCGGCCAACAACAACAGCTGGCCATTGCCCGCGCGCTGATCACCCGGCCCAAAGTGCTGTTGCTTGATGAGCCGACAGAGGGCATTCAGCCCAATATCATCAAGCAAATTGGCAAGGTCATCTCCTCGCTGCGCGAAGACGGCGACATGGCGATTATTCTGGTCGAGCAGTTCTTTGACTTTGCCTTTGATCTGGCCGACGAGTTTATCGCCATGCGGCAGGGCCGGGTGACCCTGCGCGCGCCAAAAGCCGAGCTGACCAAGCCCCAGCTTTTGGCCGAAGTCTCTATCTAGAACTTGGCTAGAACTTGGCTAGAACTTGGCTAGAGCTGGTCGGCAATATGTTCGCGGATGATATGCTCAAAGCTTTCATCGGCGACAAACCCTAAGGCGCGGCCTCTATCGGCGGTAAAGCCGGGCGGCCAGCCAGCTACGATCTGCTCGATCATCTCGTCTGGCTCACTGCGGATAAGATCAACCGCCTCTTGCCCTGCAACTTTGCGCAAAGCTTCGATCTGTTCCTCAACGGTGACCGAAAGCCCCGGCAGTGTCAGCCCGCGGCTGGCACCCAGCGCGCTGAGGTCAATCTTGGCACCATGCACAAAGAACCCAGCGGCAGAGCGCGGGCTGGCAAACCAGTGACGGTGATGTGTGCTGACTGGCAGCACGGCTTCTTGGCCCACCAGTGGCTCACGAATGATCGAGGAGAAGAAGCTACTCGCCGCCCCATTTGGCTTGCCCGGACGCACACAAATGGTTGGCAGCCGTAGAGCCGCGCCATCAAGGAAACCACGCCGCGTATAATCGCTGATCAGCAGCTCTGTCATTGCCTTTTGCGTGCCATATGATGTCAGCGGCGTTAGGTGGTGAGTGTCCGCCACCGGGTGCGTCAGCGGCGCGCCAAACACGGCAATGGTCGAGGCAAACAGCAGGCGCGGGCAGTAATTGTCGCTTTGGCGGATCGCCTCAAGCAGCGCGCGTGTGCCGTCAAAGTTGACCCGGTAGCCCTTGTCAAAGTCCAGCTCCGCCTCGCCAGAAACGATCGCCGCGAGGTGGATGATAAGGTCTGGCCGTCGCGCTATCAGCGCCGTGGCGGCGGCTTGGCTAGAAAAGTCACCCCAAACACCCTCGGCGCTCAGCCCGTCGGGCAAAGCGGCGGGGGCGATATCGGCCAGCACCAGCGCAGAAA
>JAESRD010000202.1 GCA_016764835.1 Paracoccaceae bacterium
CCGGTGATATTCCTTCACCGTTAGAGCGCCCAACTGGCTGCGTGTTTCACACAAGATGTAGTGTGGCGATAGCGGGGCGCTGTAGCGCCGATATCCCGCAATTTGTCAATGTGAGCGACACGCATAGTGCCGCCTGCCATTTGGTTGAGGGGCGCGTATCATGAACAATACCCCTCTGATTGAGACCAAAGACCTGTCGGTACATTACCCGTTGCGCGGCAAATTATTTGGACCACAGCCGGTGGTGCGGGCGGTTGAAAAGGTAAGTGTCAAAATCGCAGCGGGCAGTTTCTTTGGGCTGGTTGGCGAGAGCGGATCTGGCAAGACAACCTTTGGCCGGGCGTTGCTGAGGGCCGCGCCTATTACTTATGGCACTATTAGGTATGATGATGGCGAAGTCAGCTATGACCTTGAAAAAGTAGATAAAAATGACTTACGTGAGTATCGAAAACGGGCGCAGCTGATATTTCAAGACCCCTATGCGGCGCTGAGCCCGCGCATGACTGTGCGCGATATTATTGCAGAGCCACTACAGGTTATGGGGCTGACAAAGTCCCGCGAAGAAACCGATGCGCGTGTGCGCGAGATAGCTGAGAAATGCAGGCTGAACCTAGAGCATTTGCGGCGGTTCCCGCATGCGTTTTCAGGTGGTCAACGGCAGCGAATATCTATTGCCCGGGCGCTGGTCTCTGCGCCTAAGTTTATTGTTGCCGATGAAAGCGTGGCCGCCCTTGATGTGTCTATTCAGGCTGATGTGCTTAATCTGCTCAAGGCGATCCAACAAGATATGGGGCTGACGTTTTTGTTTATCAGCCATGATCTGTCGGTGGTGGCGCATACTTGCGACCATGTGGCGGTGATGTATCTGGGCCGACTTGTTGAAACAGCGCCAACGCGCGCGCTTTTTGCCCAGCCAAAGCACCCTTATACACGGGCCTTGCTTTCGGCTATTCCGTCGCTTGACCCTGATGATCGCGGCAATGCGCAGCGGCTGGAGGGCGAGATACCGTCGCCGACCAACCCGCCGCCGGGTTGCAAGTTTCAGACCCGGTGCCCGAATGCGGTTGATCATTGCAGGCAGGTTGAGCCGGTGCTTGAGCAAGCAGGTGACAACCATGAAGTGTCCTGCCACCGCTGGAAAGAACTGTTGGATCTAGGCGGTACACCCGCCTAGATTTAGCGCCTAGACCCGTCGCTTATTCGGCTTCGTAATCTGACATTGGCGGGCAGGCGCAGATCAGGTTGCGGTCTCCCCAAACATTGTCGACCCGGTTCACTGGTGGCCAATATTTGTCGACCCTGAATGCGCCCGGAGGGAAGCAGCCAACTTCGCGTGAATAGGGCCGGTCCCAGTCCTTCACCAAGTCTTCCATTGTGTGTGGCGCGTTTTTAAGCGGGCTGTTTTCGGCCGGCATTTCGCCGCGCTCTATGGCCATTATCTCGGCATGGATGCCGAGCATGGCGTCGCAGAACCGGTCTAGCTCGGCCTTTGATTCTGACTCCGTCGGCTCGATCATCAGCGTGCCAGTCACTGGCCAGCTCATTGTTGGCGCATGAAATCCACAATCCATCAGACGTTTGGCGATGTCATCTACGGTGACATTGGCGCTTACGGCAAAGGGGCGGGTGTCGATGATACATTCATGTGCGACGCGGCCGGTTGGGCCTTTGTAGAGCACATCGAATGCCCCTGCGAGCCGGGTAGCGATGTAGTTGGCGTTGAGGATGGCGACGCGGGTGGCTTGGGTGAGCCCGTCTCCGCCCATCATCAGGCAATAAGCCCATGAAATTGGCAGCAGCGACGGCGAGCCGTAGGCGGCGGAGCTGACAGCGCCCGCGCCCGATGTTGGATCACCGGGCAGGTGCGGGATGAGATGGGCTTTGACACCGATCGGCCCCATACCGGGGCCACCGCCGCCATGCGGAATGCAAAAGGTTTTGTGCAGGTTGAGATGCGAGACATCGCCGCCAACATCGCCGGGACGGGCGAGGCCGACCATGGCGTTCATGTTTGCACCGTCAATATAGACTTGGCCGCCATTGTCATGCACGGTCTGGCAAACTTCGATCACGGTTTCTTCAAACACGCCGTGGGTTGAAGGATAGGTGATCATGCAGGCGGCGAGGTTGTCTTTGTGCGCGGCGACCTTGGCCTTGAAATCGTCGAGATCAATATCGCCGTTGACGGCAGATTTGACAGGCACGACTTTCCAACCGACCATGGTGGCTGAGGCCGGGTTGGTGCCATGCGCCGACATTGGGATCAGGCAGATATTGCGGTTATCATCGCCATTTGCGCGGTGGTAACCGGCAATGGATAACAGCCCGGCATATTCGCCCTGCGCGCCTGAATTGGGCTGCATTGAGATGGCGGCATAGCCGGTTATGTCGCAAAGTTTGGCCGAGAGATCGGTGATCATTTCGGCGTAACCTTCGGCTTGGTCCTTTGGCACATAGGGGTGCAGGAGCGCGAATTCGTCCCATGTGATCGGCATCATCTCGGCAGCAGAGTTGAGCTTCATTGTGCAGGAACCAAGCGGGATCATGGCCCGGTCGAGCGCCAGATCACGGTCGGCGAGACGGCGCATATAGCGGACCATTTCGGTCTCGGCCCGGTTCATGTGAAACACGGGGTGAGTTAGGTACTCGGTGTTGCGCAACAGGGCGTCTGGCATGCGGTATTCGGCCGTTTGGTCGGTATCGCGGTCAGATATGCCAAAGGCGCGCCAGACTTGACGGATCGTGGCTTGGCGGGTGCGCTCGTCAATGGTGATGCCGACTTTGGTGCTGCCGACGCGGCGCAGGTTAATGCCTTCATCAACGGCCGATTTCATGACTGCTGCTTGCAGGGGGCCGACATCAATTGTGATCGTGTCGAAGAAATGTGTGGGCTCGATGGTGAAACCGGCTTCTTCTAGGCCGCGGGCAAGGCGCACTGTTTTGCGGTGGATGCGTTGGGCGATGGCTTTTAGGCCTTCGGGGCCGTGGAAAACCGCGTAAAATCCCGCCATTACCGCCAGTAGGGCTTGGGCGGTACAAACATTGGATGTGGCCTTTTCGCGGCGTATATGTTGCTCGCGGGTTTGCAGGCTAAGCCGGTAAGCGCGGTTGCCGTGGCTGTCGATTGAGACACCGACGAGCCGCCCGGGCATGGAACGGGCATAGCTCTTTTTGGTGGCCATATAGGCGGCATGCGGGCCGCCATATGCCATGGGCACGCCAAAACGCTGGGTGGTGCCGACGGCAATATCGGCACCCATAGCACCCGGTTCCTTGAGCAGGGTCAGGGCCAGCGGGTCGGCGGTGATAATGCCGATTGCTTTGTGCTCGTGCAGCTGGGCGATAGGGGCGGTGAAATCGCGCAGATGGCCGTTGGTGCCGGGATACTGGAAGATTGCGCCGAACACCGATGCCGCGTTGAGACTATCGGGATTGGCGATGATGAGCTTTATGCCGAGGGGGGCTGCACGGGTTTTCATGACCGCAATGTTCTGCGGGTGGCAGTTTTCATCAATGAAAAAGGCCGTGGCTTTGGATTTGCCAACACGTTTTGCCATGGTCATGGCTTCGGCGCAGGCGGTGGCCTCGTCGAGCAAGGAAGCATTGGCAATCTCTAGGCCGGTGAGGTCAGAGACCATGGTTTGGAAGTTGAGCAGGGCCTCAAGGCGGCCTTGGCTGATCTCAGGCTGATAGGGGGTGTAGGCGGTGTACCACGCTGGGTTCTCTAAGATATTGCGCTGAATGGCGGGCGGGGTAACGGTGCCATGAAAGCCTTGGCCGATTAGCGATGTCAGCACTTTGTTTTTGGCCGCGACGGTTTTCATATGGTGCAAAAGCGCGCGCTCAGACATTGGTTTGCCAAAGTCGAGCGGGGTTTTGATGCGGATTGCGGGCGGCAAAGTATCATCAATGAGCGCGTCCAGGTCTTTGGCGCCGACGGCTTTAAGCATCTCGGCCATTTCGGCGGGAGAGGGACCAATATGACGGCGATTTGCGAAGTCATATGGCAGGTATTCTGTCGGGGTAAAGGTCATGTGCGCGCTCCAATAATCAGCCGATAAATTCTTTGTAGGCAGCTTCATCCATCAGCTCATCAAGCTGAACTGCCTTGCTGGGCTTGATTTTGAAGAACCAGCCAGCGCCGGTTGCATCTTCGTTTGCGAGGCCGGGATTATCGGCCAGCGCGTCATTAATGGCGGTGATTGTGCCGTCGATTGGCGCCGAAATATCGGAGGCGGCTTTGACGCTCTCGATCACCACGACCTCGTCGCCTTGCGCGACATCTGCGCCGATTTCGGGCAGCTCGATGAAAACAATATCGCCGAGTTGGTTGGTTGCATGTTCGGTGATGCCAACGGTGATTGTGCCGTCTTCATCCTTTAGCCATTCGTGTTCTTGCGTGAATTTCATGATTTTTCTCCCAGTTATTTTCTTTTGAACATTGCCGGTGTGAATGGCAGGGTTGTGACGCTCAGCGGCAGCCGTTTGCCGCGTAATTCGCCGTAGATTACGGTGCCCGCTTGGGCATAGCCGGAGGCGATATAGCCCATGGCGACAGGGTGGCCGACGCTTGGGCCGAAGCCGCCAGAGGTGATTGTGCCAATGGAGGTCTCGGCTTGTTCGGAGGCGAAAAGCACGATGCCTTCGCGCATGGGCGCGCGGCCTGCGGGCTGTAACCCGACGCGTTTGCGGGCCGCGCCATTGGCCAATTCGCGCAAAATACGCGCCGCGCCGGGGAAGCCACCGGCGCGCTCACCGCCCGCGCGCCGTATTGTTTGGATTGCCCAGTTTAGCCCGGCCTCGGACGGGCTTGTGGCCGGGTCAATGTCATGGCCGTAGAGGCACAGGCCAGCCTCTAGGCGCAGCGAGTCGCGCGCGCCTAGGCCGATTGGCGCCACATCGGGGTGGGCCAAGAGGGCGCGGGCGAGCTTTTCAGCTGAGGCGGTGGGGACGGATATCTCGTAGCCATCTTCGCCGGTATAGCCTGAGCGCGAGACCCAACATTCGGCCCCATCAAGGGTCAGAGTGAACACGTCCATAAACATCATATCGGCAGCACGGGGGTCCATTGCCGCGAGAACACCTTCGGCGGCGGGGCCTTGAAGGGCTAAGAGGGCGCGGTCGGTTATTTCAGTCACGGTGCAGCCCGGCTCAAGCTTCGCTTTTAGGCGGGCGATGTCGGCGTCTTTACAGGCCGCATTCACAACCACAAAAACATGATCGCCCCGGTTGGCCAGCATCAGGTCATCTTCAATACCGCCCGCATCATTGGTGAAGAACCCGTAGCGCTGACGGTTCAGCCCCAGCCCGGCAATATTGACTGGGATGAGCGCCTCAAGCGCTAGGGCGGCGGCCTCATAGCTGGAGTTTGTGACCCGGACTTGGCCCATATGGCTGACATCAAACAGCCCGGCTTTGGCGCGGGTATGCAGGTGCTCTTTGAGCACGCCGAGCGGATACTGAACCGGCATATCATAGCCCGCAAACGGCACCATTTTGGCGTCCAGCTCAAGATGCAATGCGTGCAGCGGCGTGTGTTTAGGTTCAGACATGGTTCAAGCCCCAATAGTTTGACCGATCTGATTTGTAAAAAACCACCCGGCACCACATGAAACACAAAGCCAAAAGCTTTGCGTGTGATGCCCCCTCTGTCCCTTTGCCTGAGATCGCTATCCCTTCGGCAGACGCATGCAGCGCCATTCTCCAGAGTTTTAGGTCGGTACAATCGGTCCTATTGGCCTGAGAGTTTCCGGGGCGGTTGCTCCTTCGGCACCAGATAAACTGGTTCTCCCGATGTATCAGAATCGATTGTATGTAGGACGGCCGAAAATTGCAACGGGTGGCTTAGGAGCGCGCCGCCGTATTCATTTTGAGATATCTTCCTGTCGCGCCGCAGACCCGACCAAAAACAGTATTTTAAGATCATGAGAGCGGCAATAATGAGTTTGGGCGACAGATTATCACATCTGGTAGATGAGGCTTCGTGCGACAGCTCACTTCTGCCCTAACTCATTATGGAGCTAACCAAACGGGGTCAGATGGCCGCTGATGGTTGGTTGACGAGCGACCAAAACACAGGCGGCATCAGTGTGTTGGTGGAGCATTTTCGCTGGGCACTGGATATCTTTGAATAACGGGTGAAGTTGTAGGAGCATGTATCTGATCTGGAAGCTAGGATTGGCATTTTTGCCTTTGGTTTGGCGCTGGTGGATCGGGAGTATCCGAAACTCTGTGTATGGCCGTTCAGCCCATGCGGTTAAAACGGGTCATCTGTTGAACCGTTCTGGGTAAAGGATAGCGAACTGATTGCGTGCGGCAACCCATTCCCTGACGCAC
>JAESRD010000203.1 GCA_016764835.1 Paracoccaceae bacterium
GCTTTGAGCGCGGCTACGGGTATCTTTATGCAAAGCATGTGACGCAGGCCGACAAGGGCTGTGATTTCGATTTTCTTGAAACGGGGTTTGGCCGCTCAGCCAGTGAGCCCGATATCTTCTGAAAGGTACTTTCATGACCGATTATGTTCTCTCATCCGAGACCCGTGCCAAGCTGATGCGCGTCTCGACCGCCTCTATCGCCACCCAGCTGTTTAAGCGCGGTTTGCGCAACCAGTTTATCCAAGATGTCACGCCAGTATCGCCCAAAGACGTCAACATGGTTGGCCAAGCATTTACGCTGCGCTATATCCCTGCCCGCGAAGACCGCAACCCGTTGGAGGTGTTCCGCAACGAGGACCATCCGCAGCGTGTCGCGGTTGAAACCTGCCCCGCCGGGCATGTGTTGGTGATGGATGGGCGCAAAGATGCGCGCGCGGCGACCGCGGGTTCGATCCTTATCACCCGGCTTGCGGTGCGCGGCTGTGCCGGCGTTGTCTCTGATGGGGGTTTTCGCGATGCGCACGGCATTGGCCAGTTGGATATGCCTGCGTTTTGTGCCGGTGCTTCGGCGCCAACAAACCTGACGCTGCATGAGGCGATCGAGATAAACGGGCCAATAGCCTGCGGCGATGCGGCCGTGTTCCCCGGTGATGTTATCGTCGGCGACCGTGACGGTGTCATGGTGATCCCGGCGCATCTGGCCGATGAGATTGCTGAAGTATGTTCGGGCATGGAAAGCTTTGAAGATTTCGTGCTCGAGGAAGTTCTGAGCGGCACATCTATAATCGGCCTCTACCCTTGTACCAAAGACGAAAACCAAAAGAAATTTGATGCATGGCGCGTAAAAAACGGCCGCTAAGGAACCTAAGATGATTTATAAACCGCACGGAAAACACCTGATCGCTGGCCAATGGGTAAGCACCGAAGAAACATTTAACTCGGCACCAGCCCATGGCAATGTTTTTGCATTTTCGGTCGGCACGCCAGCCTTGGTTGACCAAGCCGCCAAAGCCGCCGAAGATGCGTTTTGGAGCTATGGCTATAGCAGCAGCGCAGACCGGGCGGTGTTTCTTGAGACCATCGCAGATGAAATAGACGCACGCGGCGCGCAAATAACCGAGATTGGCAGTTCAGAGACCGGCCTGCCAGAAGCGCGTTTGCAAGGCGAGCGGGGCCGCACAACTGGCCAGCTGCGTCTGTTTGCCAGCCATATTCGCGCCGGTGATTATCTTGACCGCCGGTTCGACGCCGCCCTGCCTGATCGCCAGCCCTTGCCGCGCCCGCAAATGCAGCTGGTTCAGCGTCCGATCGGCCCTGTTGCCGTGTTTGGCGCGTCAAACTTTCCGCTGGCGTTTTCAACGGCGGGTGGCGATACGGCATCTGCCTTGGCGGCGGGCTGCCCTGTGGTTGTCAAAGGTCATTCGGCCCATCCCGGCACCGGTGAAATCATTGCCGAAGCGATTGATGCCGCGATCAAGAAATGTGGTCTCGACGCTGGGGTGTTTTCCTTCATTCAAGGTGGGGCGCGTGATGTTGGCCAAGCCTTGGTTCAGCATCCGCTTATCAAGGCCGTGGGCTTCACCGGCTCGCTCGGCGGGGGCCGCGCCTTGTTTGATCTTTGCGCGCAGCGCGATGAGCCGATCCCGTTCTTTGGTGAGCTTGGCTCGGTAAACCCAATGTTTTTCCTGCCCGCCGCTCTTGGTGCGCGCGGCCCGGCTATCGCCGAGGGCTGGGCAGGTTCGCTGACCATGGGGGCAGGGCAGTTCTGCACTAATCCCGGTATTTGTGTGGTCATTGACGGGCCAGATGCTGATGCGTTTATCGCCGCTGCGGTTGCGGCTTTGGCACCTGTTGGGCCACAAACCATGCTCACCGAGGGCATGGCCGAAGCCTATCGTGCTGGCCGCGACAAGATCGCCGCTACACGCGGTGTGCAAGAAGTGCTGACATCAACCTGCGCGCTGCGCAACGCGACCCCGTATCTTTTTGTCACCACCGGTGAGGCGTGGCTTGCCAATGCGGCGCTTGGTGAAGAGGTATTTGGGCCGCTCGGGCTGGTTGTCCGTGTGGCCGATTTCGCCCAGATGATATCCGTGGCAAAATCGCTTCAGGGGCAGCTGACCTGCACCATTCATATGGATGATGCAGATGTTACTGAGGCGCAAAAATTACTGCCGGTTTTGGAACGCAAAGCAGGCCGGCTGCTTGCCAATGGTTTCCCCACTGGTGTCGAAGTGAGCGACACTATGGTGCATGGCGGCCCCTACCCAGCCTCAACCAATTTTGGGGCAACATCGGTGGGCACAATGGCAATTCGCCGCTTTTTGCGCCCGGTTTGCTACCAAAACATCCCGGAGGAATTGTTGCCAAGTAGCTGACCAGTAACAATTATTTTGATATCCAAGATCGGGAATGGCTTTATCAAGATTGAGGATGCGGCGCTGCGGGCCTATTGTGTAGCAATTGGGCTGAGGGAGCGCCGCAATGGCAGATGATTTTCGCAAACAGATCGCGCAGGCGCTGAATGGCGCGGCAGGCTCACCTTTTGCGCTACGTGAGGTTTCACCGGCGCAGCTCGAAGCTTATTTCGATGTGTCGGGCCTTGCCACTGCCGCGCTGGGGGCCGCCGCTGCCGAGCTGGGTGCGCTGCTAAACGCGCGTGATGTCACGCTTGATCATCGCCGGGCGCTGATGTGGTTTGATATGACCCTGCGCCCGCGCGGCTGGGCCTTGCCGTCACTATGGGACAAGGTTGCGGGCAATTACCAAGCCGCAGACGGCTGGATAAGGCTGCATACCAATGCGCCGCATCACCTAAAAGCCGCACTCAGCGTACTGGGCTGTGCGGGGGAGCGGGCCGATGTCGCGGCGGCGGTGCGCGGCTGGGGCAAGACAGCGCTGGAGGCGGCGGTCGTTAGCGCAGGTGGCTGTGCGGCCGAGATGCGCAGCATGGGCGACTGGGCACAGCACGTACAGGGCCGCGCCGTGGCCCAAGAGCCACTGATTGCGTGGGAAGATACTGGCGCGGAGGCCGCGCCCGCTGCGCTAGAAGGCTTGCATGTACTTGATCTAACACGAGTTTTGGCCGGGCCAGTCGCCACGCGGTTCTTGGCCGGATTTGGCGCGCAGGTGCTGCGCATTGACCCACCAAGCTGGGATGAGCCGGGCGTTGTTCCCGAGGTGACGCTGGGCAAACGCTGTGCCGGACTTGACCTGAAAACCCAAGCTGACCGCAAGGTTTTTGAGGCATTGTTGAGCAAGGCTGATGTCTTGGTGCATGGCTACCGACCCGGCGCGCTGAGCGGGTTGGGCTACGACACCCAGGCTTTGAAGCGCCTCGCGCCCGGTCTCGCGCCGGTAACGCTGAACGCTTACGGTTGGACCGGCCCATGGGCGGCGCGGCGCGGGTTTGACAGTCTTGTGCAAATGAGCAGCGGGATTGCTGAGGCCGGCATGCGGCTGTCGCAGGCCGACAAACCGGTGCCGCTGCCGGTGCAAGCGCTCGACCATGCGACGGGCTATCTTATGGCGGCGGCGGTGCTGCGGGCACTCAATATCCGCAACCAGACCGGCAAGATTATGTCGGCGCGGCTGTCATTGGCGCGGGTGGCGGCGTTGCTGACCTCTGGCGGTGCGGGGCTGCGTATGGCGGCGGGGCAGGGCGAGGATGAGGCTGATCTTGCGCAGGCAGTTGAGGCTACAAGCTGGGGCCCGGCCCGGCGGATTGCTTTTCCGGTTTTGCTAAACGGGCAGCCGCCGCGCTGGCTGCAGCCAGCGGGGGCGCTGCGCAGGGATAGGGCTGAATGGGTGGGGTGATGAACCGGTTGGGCAAGGCAAAAAAACCTCCCAAGACCATGCCTGTCGCGCTGAATAACTCAAACAAACGTCTACCTTGTGAACACAACCCCGTTCGTAAAAATACCAAGGGTTATCAGGTCGTTCTGGTGCACAAAGCCTGATGCAATAACTGTCTTTACCGAGGCCGTATTGTCGGGTTTGACTTGGGTTATGGCGTGGGTCCAGCCCATTGCATCTCGGCTTTCAAGCATAACATGCGCATTGACCAATTTCCCCAAGCTCATCCCCCGTCGCTCAGCTTTTACGCTGATTGACCCATTGAAAACATAATGCGCCAAACGGGAGCTATCATGAAAGCGCGTGTTTGATGATGATGTTGCAACGAGAACGCCGTGCTCGTCCCAAAGGCAAGCGGTCATACAGGGAACAACATCGCCACGCGTGTAAAATGCTGCATAGGGTGCGACGCCGGTTTCCAAATTAAGCGACTGAACTTCTTCGATAATATGATCAGATGGCCGCTCAAAGCATTCGATCTTCCATCCTTTCGGAAGCGCTCGGCTATCAAGATAAGCATGACACTTATCTGCGATCACGTCGGCAGGCGCATAATATACGTCCCAGCTTGGATAATCGTAACCATCGCCGAAGACAGCAAACGCCTCAGCTTTAATCGTCGCCCGCGGTTGGGCGGTCAGGCCAACAATTCCGTCTTCCTCAAGATATTTTCTAATTGCATCCCAGCCTGTCACATTCGGTTCAAGAAAATTAAGAACCCGCCCGCCATTTGCGAATTCTGGATTGTCCTTTATCCAGCTATGCCGCGTCAGCATGCGTTTTTGAATCTCGATTTGAAATTCGCTTCCTTTAAACTCGGCCATTGCAGTCACCCCAGTTGCGTTTTGCGACGAGTTTGCAGAACTGGGCAACATGCGTCAATCATTCTTGAGTTTTAAAACTACGCGCCCGCTGGTTGCTTCAATTGCCGCTTTATCGCCAAAGTAGGTATCCAAACGCCGACAACAATTGTTTGCCTCATGTGGAAGAGATCAGCCTGGGCTCCAAATTGCGGTGCAAATATCGCCACCGTTTATTCGCAAATCTGAAACTGAACCAACCCCTCGCCAGAGCCAAACCGCCGCATCGTATGTTCCTCGATATCAATCAAAAAGCCATCGCCGCCCAGATTGGCCGTGCAACAGCCGTCACAATCAGCGTCGGCGCAGGCATCAATCGCTTGCACCAAGATGTCGGCGCTGCCTTGGCGCAAGCGCAAAACCCTCATGCCGAGCCAGTCCCAATCTTGCAAATGTACGGAGACGATATTGTGCTGGGCCACCCATTCTTCGCTATGCACTCCGCCAACCCCGTAAAACCGGCCGGCCCATGGACAGCCATTGTTTTCGATACATCTTCGCTGCCCGGCGCGGGGTGCGACTGATAATTGGTTAGGTTGGCCGTGTAGATTTCAACGCTACAGATGCGTGCTTGGGCGTTGGCCGGTAGTGCTGCGCAGAGCAAAATTAGGCCAAGCGCGGCCTTGCAGCGCTGATAGCGATGGGCGAAATGTAGCACTTTATACTGGCCATTGGTGAAGCAGGATGTGGCAAAACATGCGTGAGATCACCCGTGAATGCCAGCCATTAGCCTTTCCGGACCCAGATAAATGCAGCCGCGCGGAGGGTTGCGCATTGTCGCTGAGCCATGAATATTGCCCCCCAACGAGCCGGGCAAAACTGCCGGTTGTTTGTCGGCTGCCACACGGGCGCCGCGCTAAAAGCGAGACAAGTAATGAACGAATTCAGCCCTACCGCGCCCAGCAATTCGGATATTGCCGAACTTATCACCTGGCGGCGCGCGCTGCACCAGCACCCAGAGCTGTCGGGCGAAGAGCGTGAGACGGCTCTGCGCATTGGCGAAATGCTGACGCCAACGCAGCCCGACCAGATCTATACCGGGCTTGGCGGCCACGGTGTTGCGGCGGTTTATGATAGTGGTATTGCCGGGCCGACAGTGTTGTTGCGCTGCGAAACCGATGCGCTGCCGATCGAAGAGCTGGGTGAGATTGCCCACCGTTCAACAATCAGCGGCATCTCGCATCTGTGCGGCCATGACGGCCATGCGGCGATCATGCTCGGCATGGCCCGCCAGCTGGCAAAGACGCGGCTGCCGCGCGGGCGGGTTGTGCTGTTGTTTCAGCCAGCCGAGGAAAACGGTGCCGGTGCTGTGGCGGTTATCGCCGATCCACGCTTTGCCAGCATAGCGCCCGATTATGCCTTCTCCTTGCATAACATGCCGGGCTTTGCCTTCGGCACCGGGGTTATCTCGGCTGGCCCGGCCAATTGCGCCTCACGCGGCATGCAGATCAAGCTGACCGGCAGCACCGCCCATGCGGCCAGCCCCGAAACCGGGCGCTCGCCGATGCAGGCGATTTCGCGATTGATGCCCGCTCTTGAAGCCAGCGGGCCGCGCGGGCCATTGGTGCCGGGCTTCGCGATGGTCACGGTGACGCATGCAACAATGGGGGCGGCCTCGTTCGGCGTGGCCCCTGGCGGCGCGGAGGTATTTGCCACTTTGCGCACGGTGACAAATGAGAGCATGGCCGCACTGGTGGCCAAGGCCGAACAGCTGGTGCAGGCGGCGGCTGAGGCGTCTGATCTCAGCTATGAAATCAGCTATCATGACGTGTTCTCGGCCTGTGATAACGACCCATCAGCGACACACTATTTGCAGGAAGGGGCTGTGCGAACCGGGCTGAAACTCCAACCACTCGACGAGCCGCTCCGCGCATCAGAGGACTTTGGCCTTTACGGCGCGCAGGCGAAATCTGCCATGCTGTTCTTGGGCGCAGGCACCGATACGCCCATGGTTCACACGCCGGAATACGACTTTCCTGATGATCTGATCGCGCTGGGTATCGGCCTGTTTTCACACACGCTGACCGCTTTTGCCGATGATCAACTCAGCGAGGCGACATCATGAGACCCGACCAGCCTGAGGCGTTTTTGCGGGCCTTGTTTGACCGCGCTGTCGAAGCCGCCGACCCTATGCGCTCGCTTGCCGCCCAGCTGCCGCCTAAGCCCAAGGGCCGGGTTGTGGTCATTGGTGCGGGCAAGGCCAGCGCGCGCATGGCTGAGGCGGTTGAGGCTGAATGGGGCCCTTGCGAAGGGCTGGTGATCACCCGCTACGGCTACGGTCGCCCTTGCCAAGGTATTGAAATCATTGAAGCTGCGCATCCGGTGCCGGATGAGGCCGGGCAGGTTGCGACGGCGCGCATGTTGGCGTTGTTGGATGGGCTGGGGCCTGACGATTACGTGTTGGCGCTGATATCGGGCGGGGCATCGGCGCTACTGGTCCACCCGGCCAAGGGGCTGACGCTGGCCGACAAACAGGCGGTCAATGCGGCGCTGCTGGCATCAGGTGCACCGATCGACAAGATGAACATTGTACGCAAACATCTCAGCGGTGTTAAGGGCGGTCAGCTGGCGGCGGCGGCGCATCCGGCGCGGATGTTTACGATGATGATATCTGACGTGCCGGGCGATGATCCGGGCGATATCGGCTCTGGCCCAACGGTGGCTGAACGCACTGGCCCCGCCGCGGCGCGCGCGATTTTGGCGCAGTGGCATATCACGCCGCCCGACGCTGTGATCCGCGTGCTGATGGGCGCAAGCGGGGTGGTCGCACCGGGTGATCAGCGCCTGAGCCGGGTTGAAAACCTAGTCTATGCTGCCCCCGCGCAATCACTGCGCGCCGCCGCCGCATTGGCCGAGGGCACAAAGACCCAAATTTTGGGCGATGCACTGGAGGGCGAGGCCCGCAATGTGGCTACCGGCCACAGCGCCCTAGCGCGCGATATTCAGGACCAACTCGGCCCCGATGACGCGCCGGTGCTGCTGCTTTCGGGCGGCGAGCTGACCGTTACCCGCCGGGGCGACGGGTCCGGTGGACCAAATGCTGAATATTGCCTTGCGCTGGCAATTGCGCTGAACGCGGCACCGGGAATATTTGCGCTGGCCTGCGACACGGATGGGGTCGATGGCGCGGCCGAGGTTGCTGGTGCAATGGTCGGGCCGCAGACACTGAGCATGGCTGCAAGAGCGGGCCAAGACCCGACCCAAGCGTTGGCCCGCAATGATGCGCATAGCTTCTTCGCCGCCATTGGCGCACAGGTTATTACCGGCCCGACATTGACCAATGTGAATGACTTTAGGGCGGTGCTGATCTTCCCGACCTAGCCCGCGAAACCGGCCTAGCTGTTGCACAAACGGGCCCGGCTGTCACAAACTGTCAAAACATGGCATGCAGGCGATATGATTCTCAACAGGCAAACCGGCGGCCAGTCCGGCTCAAAAATTCTGCGCGGCTTTTGGTTTATTACCGGTGCTTTGGCGCTACTCGCCGGGGCGATTGGCATCTTTTTGCCGGTAATCCCAACCACGCCATTTGTCATTCTTGCCGCCTTTGCCTTTGGCAAAAGCGCGCCAAAGCTACAGGCCAAACTTGAGGCCAACAAAACTTTTGGTCCGATTATCGCCCAATGGAAGCAATCTGGCGCGATAGCTCCGCGCTATAAAATAATGGCACTGGCGATGATGGCCGCCGCCTTTGGCCTGAGCCTTTATGCCGGATTGGCTGCATATATCCTTATTATTCAAGCGGTTTGCCTGTCTTGCGCCGCTTTGTTCATATTAACCCGGCCGAATGGCACGGCTGTATTGCCGGGCGACCGTGCCGCAGAGAGTACAGGCAAATGACGCCCGGCTGCTAAAGAACAAGGCCATATCGCCGCAACACGGGATAAAAGTTAAGGGTCCAGCCGCTTAACCGGCTGACGTAGCACGGTTTTTAGTTTCTCAGGCGCGGTTCTTCTGGAGCCATTGAGATAAATCTCATGGTGATGGCCGTTCTCAATCAGCTGGTTTTGCGGGATAAACTCATCATGTATTCGGGCGATCACCGGGCCTTCATCAGCATTGGGGCCGATATGCAGGATCTGCACGCTGAGGCCCTCATCAAATGTCTCAAGCCGCAAGGTTTCGGGCACATCACCCAGCTTATTGGCAGCCTTGGTTACGCTGGCCTGAAACATCTCGGGGCTGATCCATTCTGGTTGCATGATGACCATGGTCCAGAGCCCATCATCCTTGCGACCGGCGGTATAGGCACTCATATCTTCGGCCCACCACAGCCCCTCAAGCGGCGGCACAACATAGTCGCGGACTTGGAGTGAAATTTCGGCCCGTAGCTGACCGCATAAATCCAGCCAAGCGCTGCGAGATAGGCATCACCACCCGGCGCACCCGCGCCATTAAACATGACAAAATTCATCGCCGGCACCTCAACAATGCCAATCTCTTTTGCCGTTGGCCACATAAACCACTTCTCTCTTGGTTCGGTCTTAGCGGTGATCAGGGCATCGCTATCAATAGAGATTTTTGTGCCATTCCTACTCAAAGTATCGCATAAATTACGCAAGTTGGCAAATTCCTATTCCGGCGAATACAGGCGCAGACGGCTATGCTACACTTTGGCTAGGCAAGCGAGGCGGATATGGAAAAGAACACAGATCAAGTTGTTGCGCATTATAGCTCTGGCGAGCTGATGCCACGTATCCGCGCCGCACTCACCCGCGCCGGGGCCGACCCCAATGCGCCGACGCTGGCGCAGCTGAGCCAACTTGACCAGCTACATGGTGGTGGTCTTGCTGCAACAAAAATAATGTTTGATATCATTGGCGTATCCAAAGGTTCTCATGTGCTTGATGCGGGTTGCGGTGTCGGCGGGCCGAGCCGGTATTTGGCCGATGCGCTGGGCTGCACGGTTGATGCAATCGACATTACCCCCGAATATGTCGAGGTAGCGGCGGCGCTGAACGCGGCTGTTGGCTTGCAAGACAAGATCACATTGGCCGTCGGCAGCGTCACCGATCTGCCTTACGATGATCAGGTTTTTGACGTCGCTATTAGCCAAAATGTCACCATGAATGTAGCCGATAAAACAGCGATGTTTGCTGAGATGTTTCGTGTGCTCAAGCCTGGTGCTGTGCTGGCCATTAGTCACCATGCGCAGGGGCCGGCAGGCGCGCCGCATTATCCGCTGCCCTTTGCGCGCGCGGCCGATGCCGCGTTTTTGGAGACGCCGGAAATCATGTTCAGCCTTTTGGCCGATGCCGGGTTTTTAGATATAACAAACCGGATGAAAGAGGCGGTGGCCCGCGGCAGCCCGCCTGTCGTCCCGGCAGCTGCCAGCGGTGGCCCGGCCGAGGGCGACGGCGTGGCGATGGGCGATGATATGCCCGCCCGCTCGGCCAACATTGCCCGCTCAGCTAAAGAGGGCCGTCTTGTGTCACTGTTAATCATCGCCAAACGACCGGCCTGACCGAGGCGAAATTGATGTTGCGCAGCCCAAAAGAGCAGACCGCCGCCCTGTCTCAAATCTTGGGGCAAGAGTGCGTGACTACGCTTATCGCCAACCTCTCCACTCAGATGATCACCACACCCGTTGGCGGGCAGGTTGCCCCGGCGACGCTCAACAATAAGGTCGATGCCCCGACCTGCTATATCTGTTGCCCCAGCGTGGCGTTCATCAACTATAGCATTGAAGAAACACGGAATTTCACTAGCAACCCGGTCTTGAAAGCTGGGCTAGTTGGGCTGGTGCGGGCGGTTGCACCCTTGGTGCGGGCCAGCGGGCTCGATCAGCAATTACAGCTCAATAATTGGTTGTGGTCTACCAATCCAGTGCCGAAGCTGAGCCTGAACGATGCCTTAGCCATGCGCGATTTGGCCCAAGGCCACCCGGACAGGGCGATTGTTTTGCGCTCCCTCAATACCCGCACCGATAGGGCCAGTATTGCCGCGCTTAGGGCGGCTGGGTTTCGGTTATTGGCCACCAGACAGGTCTATATTGATGATGGCACGGCCAATACGAGTAATATGAAATATGACCGTAAATTGCTGCGCAATACCCCACATATTCTGGTGCAAAACCATGAATTTGGCGGGGGCGATTACGCGGCCTGCGCTGATCTGTACGGGCAGCTGTACCTTAGCAAATATACGCCGCTCAACCCGCAATATACCGCCCGGTTCATTGAGCTGACCCACCAAGCCGGGCTAATCGAGCTCACCGGGTTGCGGGCGCAAACCGGCGCACTTGTGGCCTTTGGCGGCACGTTTTGCCACGCCAATGTTCTGACCCAGCCCCTGGTTGGCTATGACACAGCGCGGCCGCTGAGCGAGGGGCTTTACCGTATGACAATGTCGCAGGCGCAGAGCAAAGCCCGCGCGCTGGGGGTCGTGCTCAATATAAGCGCTGGGGTCGGCAAGTTTAAGCGTTTGCGCGGCGCGCGCCCGGCGGTAGAATACACGGCCGTTTATTGCGCGCATTTGCCAAGGCGACAACGGGCGGCGGTGGCGGTAATGGAGCAGCTTCTCGAACGGGTCGGTGTGCCGCTATTGCGAAAGTATGAGCTATGACGACAAAGCATTATTGGCACGCTGTTGCCCGGGTGGGTGATGTGGGCTTCAAGCGGCCTTACCGGACGTGGTTTAACGGCACGCCGATTGTGTTGTTTAACAGCGCGCGTGGGTGGGCGGCGCTGGCCGACCGTTGTCCGCACCGGCATGTTGAGCTGTCAAAGGGCCGGGTCATCAACGGCGAAATCGAATGCCCCTATCATGGGTGGCGGTTTGATGGGGCGGGGCAGTGTACGCAGGTTCCCGGCCTTGTTGGGCCTTGCCCAAAACTGTTTGTGCCGCAGCTGCGTGTGACCGCGGCTGAGGGCGTGCTGTTTGTTAGCAATGGCGTGCCAGATGCGCCGCCATACACCCATCCGCTGGCGGGCAAACCGGCTGTGGTTCGGCTGGTGCGCAGTGATACCCAGACCACGTTGGTTGATTCTGCCGAGAACATTCTTGATGCGACGCATACCCATTTTACCCATAAGGGCCTGTTGCGCGGGCTGACGGCGCAGCGCGCCTTGGTAAGCGTAAAAGTGACCGGTGGCGATGATTGGGTTGAGGCTGATTATCGCGGCGAAGAGCGGCAAAACGGCGTGGTCAGCCGGCTGTTTGAGCAGGGCAGGGTTAAGACCATTGGCCGCTACCGGCACCCCGGCATTACTGAGCTAGAATATTGGGGGCCAAAGGGGCTGACGTTGGCGACGACGTTTCATCTGCGCGCCACAGCGCCGGGGCAGGTCGAGGGCATTGGCTTTTTGGCGGGCGAGGGGCGCGGCGTGCTGAGCATTCTCAAATCGCTGGCTTTTCCGCTGCTCTTTCGCATCGCACTTGAGCAAGACCA
>JAESRD010000204.1 GCA_016764835.1 Paracoccaceae bacterium
CGGCAGCCGGGCCATGTGCTGTAAGCACAGCGGTGACCTTGGCCACGCCGGCCACAGCGGCAGCCGCCTCATGCGCTGCTAGGCGGACAGGCTCAAAGCCTTGCGCCTCGGCTGCACTGGCCGCCTCAATAACGAATCGCACCTCACCCCCGTCAATGTTCAGGGCCCGCACAAGACCCTTATCAACAATATTACCACCTGCCGGATGGTTAACCCCCGCCAGTGCTGCCAGCACAGCTGCCCGATCGATCGCCATCTGATATCTCCTTGTGGCAAAAACGCACCTTATACCTGAACGACCCCGGCGCAGATGCGGCCCCTAGAACCACCATTTTTGCCGGGTTTGCAAGCAATGCCTCAACAGTTGGACTGTCACTGGCTGATAATACCGAGTATTGGCGACAGTTTCGGCCCAAACCCTGCCGCAGAGCCGCCGCAGCTGGCCCATGCAATTGCTGCATAGCAGCATTGCGAAGGTGACCTATTGTGCATCCGCAGCATAACGCTATCTTCATTACCGAGAGCGCTAACAAGCCTCCGAGATAGAACGACTGAAAAACAACCCAACGACATAATGAGTGAGTAAAGTAAAATGGCCTACGCAACGCAAAACAGTGCCGTCGGAACACATTCCGGTCAATGGCTGCGCGATTTTGGCGCAAAATTGGCCGAACGCTATACGCAGTATGTGAACTGCCGCAAGACTGAAGCCGAGCTGTTCAAGCTGAGCGATCGTGAACTTAACGATCTTGGCATCAGCCGCTCGATGATCCGTACCATTGCCCATACTTCGGCATACGGCGAATAAACAAGAATCGTAGCCCGGCCTCTCCTCCTCCCTGGCCCGGCTATGTGCTCGATCACTTCTCTCCTCCCTTGAGGTGATCGGACTAAGGCGGCGGCATCTCTCCTCCTCCCTGATGCCGCCGCTCAGAATTCAGCCGCCCCAGATGGGCGCAAAGTTCGGATCGTCTACCTCCTCCCGGATGGTCCGTAGCCGAACGACAGTGCTTCCTCCCCCTTGGCATTGTCGTTCATGGATAAGCGTTACGGTGCAGCAGTGCGCCGGCGCAAATATTCGAGCCTGCCACCTCCTCCCGGTGGGTTCGCACCTTGAGCGGCGGCACTTGCAACAGCAGGTGCCGCCGCTTTTTTTGCATTAAATGGTGGGGCTAACCGCGTGTATCTTTGGGGCTGCTCATTACGATATATGAGGTGATTGAGCGGACAGAGGGGATCATGCCCAGCACATCGGTATGAAACCGCTTGTAAGCTGGCATATCCGCCGCCTCGACCCGCAGCAGATATTCAAACGCACCGGCAATGTTATGACATTCGGCCACTTCGGGCGCGCGCGCCACCTGCTGCTCAAACGCTTCTTGCGCCCGTTTGGTATGCTCAGCCAGCCCGACAGCGACATAGACCACATAGCTGCGCCCGGTATGGACAGGGTCGAGCACCGCGCGGTAGCCGCCAATAACGCCGCGCCGCTCAAGCTCTTGCACCCGGCGCAAACAGGCAGAGGCCGACAAGCCAACCCGCTCGGCCAACATCTGATTGCTCAGCCGCCCGTCCGAGGATAGCTCTTGCAATATTCTTGCGTCGATCTGGTCAATCTGCGGCATAGTTTGCGAAGATAGCTGGGTTTAGCGCGTCTTTGCAATTACATTCGGTCCATATCACGCCATTATCGGCCAATGGAAAATGAACTGCTCACCGCCCTTATCGGCTTTGCCCTTGTCAGCTCTATAACACCGGGGCCGAATAATATGATGCTGCTGGCATCGGGGGCCAACTTTGGCCTGCGCCGGACGCTGCCGCATATGCTGGGCATTAGCATTGGCCATAGCTTTATGGTCGTGGTGGTTGGCACCGGGTTGATACAGGTTTTCAACGCCTATCCACTGGTGCACCAAGTGCTGGTTTGGCTCAGCGTGGTTTACTTGCTTTATCTGGCTTGGAAGATCGCCAATTCTGCGCCCAAGCTTGGCACGGCACAATCCGTAGGTCACCCCTTCACCTTCATTCAGGCGGCCGGATTTCAATGGGTCAACCCAAAAGCCTGGTTCATGGCGATCACCGCCGTTACCGCCTATACGGCTGATCAGAGCTTTCGCAGCGTGCTGTTTGTCGCCTGTGTGTTTGCCTTGACCAACTTTCCGGCGATCACCTTTTGGGCCGCCCTCGGCCAGCAAATGCAGCGGTTCCTGACCAACCCTGCCCGGCTGCGGGTCTTCAACATAGCTATGGCGCTGCTGTTAGTCGCCACGCTCTGGCCGATCTTGCAACATAGCTGAGGCGCCTAAAACGGCACGTCATCTGCCGCCGCCGCCGCGACGATAAACCGGGCCACGACCTTCTTGGTTCCGGCTTTATCAAACTCAATGTCCAGCTTATCGCCCTCGATCGCCAAAATCTCGCCGTAGCCAAACTTGGTGTGGAACACCCTGTCGCCAGTGGTAAAGGCCGACACGGCCGTGAGGTCGATGGTTACGGCGCGGCTTTCTTTGGGCTGGACCATGGGCCGGGTGTTATGCGACTGCATGCGCCGCCAACCGGGCGAGTTATAAACATCAGCACTGGCGGCTTTTTGCTGCAAACCGCTGCCCATGCTGGGGCCTTTATCTTGGTTCATGCCAGCCGCACCAAAGCCACCGCCATAAAGCCCCGGCGGGGTCAGCACTTCTATATTTTCATCTGGTAGATCATCAATGAAGCGCGATGGCAGCGCCGATTGCCACTTGCCATAGAGCAAACGGTTGCCAGCAAAAGAGATCGTGCACACCTTTTCGGCCCGCGTGATGCCGACATAGGCCAAACGGCGTTCTTCTTCTAAGCCTTTGAGCCCGCTTTCATCCATGCTGCGTTGCGATGGAAACAGCCCGTCTTCCCAGCCCGGCAAAAACACCGCTGGAAATTCGAGGCCCTTGGCCGCGTGAAGAGTCATGATCGAGACCATTTCTTCGGCATCTTCGCGCTCATTATCCATGATCAGCGAAACATGTTCGAGAAAGCCTTGCAGATTCTCAAAATTCTCCAGCGCTTTGACGAGCTCTTTGAGGTTTTCCAGCCGCCCCGGCGCTTCGGGGGTTTTGTTGTTTTGCCACATGCCAGTATAGCCGCTCTCGTCGAGGATCGTCTCGGCCAGCTCAATATGGGTGGTGGTTTCGGCCCGCAGTTGCGCGTGCCACCGGTCAAGCCCCTGCACCAGAATGGTCAGTTCTTTGAGGCCCTTGCCGCCCAACAGCTTGCCCTCAACCACCAGCCGCGCGCCCTCAAGCAGGCTCACGCCATTGTCGCGCGCGGCGCGCTGAATGGTTTGCACCGCTTTGTCGCCCAAACCGCGCTTTGGCGTGTTCACAATGCGTTCAAAGGCGAGGTCATCATCAGGCGACACGGCGAGGCGAAAATAGCCCATCGCGTCTCGGATCTCGAGGCGCTCATAGAACCGAGGCCCGCCGATAA
>JAESRD010000016.1 GCA_016764835.1 Paracoccaceae bacterium
AAAGCCGACAAGGTCTTGCCATTGCTCACCAAACTGAAACGAGGTCGGGTCGAGCCCGGCATTAGTCACCCTGATATAGATCTGCAATTCGGGGCTAAAACCGCCGGGGTTATCAGCCGGTACTTGCGCCAGCGCATCCGCCCCGGCACGAAAATCTGAAAAGTCGAGCAGGCCGCCGGTAAAGAAGCCGTCGGCTGTGTTGCCAACAATATCAGCGGGCAATGCCCCGACCATATCTAGAAATTGCGCGCCGCGCTCTTGGGCAAATGCTGCGCTAGCGGCAAGGCTAAGGGCGACGGCGAAGAACAATGGCTGTTTGAGCATGGGGCGTCCTATTTGGAAATGTCGGGCGTTTTGCCAAAGCTACCCTACAGGTGCTGCGCCGCCAATCCCTTACGAATGCTCTTCGGCCGCTGTGGATGCCAATGCCCGGTTAAGCGCCTTGAGCGCATCTATTTGAAACAGCGCACCGCGCAGCTCTGGCACCTGCCCGTCAGGCACGAACACCACCGGCAGGAAACTGGCATTGGTTTTCTCAAATAGCGGCATGGCGGTCTCAAGCGTTTGATCTTCACGCAGGGCAATGCCGTCAGCAAGCATCTGCTCAAGCGCCTCAGTGTCAGCCGCGCGCGGCGCACCGGTGGCCCGCATGACCGTATCAACCCGCACCGTGCCCAGCAGCCATGCTTGCGGTCCGGCGGCCAGATGCACGCCGCTTTGCTCCAACAAAGTGAGGAAAAACGAGCGGTCAACCAGATTGCTCGATATCGCCACTGATAGGCTGACGGCGACCATAACCGCCAGCCCGGCCTGCCAGTCGCCGGTCAGCTCAAACACGATAAGCGTGGTTGAGATCGGCGCGCCGAGCACCGCCGCCGCCACCGCGCCCATGCCCGCCAGCGCATAAAGCGTGACCCCGCCAGACAGGTAGGGCACCAGCGAGGTGGCCAAATGGCCAAAGGCCAGCCCGGTCAGCGCGCCGATCATCAGCGACGGCGAGAAGATGCCGCCGCCCATACGCCCGGCCATGGTGATGGCCAAGGCGGCGATCTTTACCGCCACGAACAGCACTGCCGCCGAGAAGACAAAATTACCGTTGAGCGCGGCTGATGTGGTCTCATAGCCAACGCCAATGACATGCGGGAAAAAGATGGCAATCGCCCCGAGCATGGCGCCTGACACGCCGGGCATCAGCCAAGCTGGCAGGCCGGAGCGCTGTTGCCAGTCTGTCGCCACCCTGTCGGCCCAAAACACCGCGCGCATTTGTACCACGGCGACAAGGCCGCAGAGCAGGCCGAGGATCATGAAGGCCGGCAATTCGGCGTAGAACTGTAGCGCCGTTTGTACGGGGAAATCAAACTCGGTGAAGTCGCCGTAAACCAACCGGCTGAGCACAGTGCCTGCGACGCTGGCAATGACAATTGGCGCGAAGGCGTGAATGGCAAAGTGGCGCAGCACGACTTCGAGCGCGAACAGCGCCCCGGCGATGGGCGCGTTAAAACTGGCCGAGACTGCCGCCGCCACGGCGCAGCCCAACAGGTCGCGCCCGTCAACCCCGTTGGCCCGCATCCACTGGTTGGTGTATGAGGCGACGACGGAGGCGAGGTGCACCACCGGCCCTTCGCGCCCCGTTGAACCGCCGGTCGACAGCGTGATCAGCGAGGCCAGTGTTGAAACCAGCCCGCGCCGCCGCTGCACCTTGCCCTCATAAAGTGCCGCCGCTTCAATGACATCGGCCACGGACTTCACCCGGCCATCATCGGTAAACCGGTGCAGCAGCTGGCCGACAACCAGCCCGCCCATCGTTGGGATCAGCAGAACCCAGTACCAGCCCAGCCGGGCCGCATGGCTGTGTAGATGCAGCAGATCATCGGTGCCGTAAAGCGTCGCCTGCAACCAGTCGATACCAGTGCGAAAGCCGATCGCCGCCAGCCCAGAGACGACGCCCACAGCCAAAGCCACAAACCAAAAGCGCACCTGACGCGGGCCGTATTGCCACAGCAGCGCCCAGCCAGAGGTGAAGCCCGCCCAAAAGCGCTGCCATTCATTTTGCGGCTCCCCCGCTGCATTTGGCTTATCATTCACGCGTGGCTTTGCCATTTTCTTCCCTATTGCGTGGCTTTTGGTCCTGCCCTAACGGCGCTATACTGGCACCGTTACACCGCATGGCAAGGAGCCACGATGACGATTGCGCGCGCATTAGATGTTCTTACCCCCTTCCTAGGCGATCGGCTCAGCCGGGCAAAGGCTGATCTGGAAACACATGGCCGCTCAGAAGCGCATTTTGCGCCGTTGCCGCCAGACGCTGTGGCCTGGCCACGCGACACGGCCGAGGTGGCGCAGATCGTCAAAATATGCGCCGAACATGATTGCCCGATCATTGCTTACGGTGCTGGCACCTCGCTTGAGGGCCATGCGCTCGCCGCCAAAGGTGGGCTGGTGCTGAACATGACCCGCATGGACAAAGTGTTGGAAATCAACGCCGAAGACATGGATGCCCGCGTACAACCCGGCATAACCCGCGAGCGGCTTAATGATGAGCTGCGCGCGACAGGGCTGTTCTTCTCGGTTGATCCCGGTGCCAATGCCACGCTTGGCGGCATGGCCTCTACCCGCGCCTCTGGCACCACCGCCGTGCGCTACGGCACCATGCGCGACAATGTGCTGGGGCTAGAGGTGGTTTTGGCCGATGGTCGGATTATCCGCACCGGCGGGCGGGCGCGCAAATCAGCCTCGGGTTATGATCTAACTGGGCTGATTGTCGGGGCCGAGGGCACGCTGGGCATTATCACCGAACTGGTGATCAAGCTGGCGGGGCAGCCAGAGGCAGTGTCGGCCGCGACCTGTAGCTTTGAAACCATTGAAGGCGCCGTGAATGCGGTGATCGAGACCATTCAATACGGTGTGCCCATGGCCCGGATCGAGTTTATAGATGCAGCAACCGCCGCCGCACTCAACGCCCGCCACGGCACAGATCTCGCCCTCACTCCACATTTGATGACAGAGTTTCACGGCTCGCCCGCCGCCGTGGCCGAGCAGGCCGAAACGCTGGCAAGCATTGCCGCCGAGCATGGCGGCAAAGATTTCAAATGGTCGGCCAAGGAAGAGGAGCGCAAGGCGCTCTGGCAAATGCGCCACCACGCCTATTGGTTAATATTGGCCAGCAAGCCCGGCAGCACGGCGATTGTCACCGATTGCTGTGTGCCGCTATCAAAGCTGGCCCAAGCCGTGATTGAAACCCAAGATGATATTGCCGCCAGCGCCATATCTGGCCCGATCCTCGGCCATGTCGGTGACGGTAATTTTCATGCGATCCTGCTGATCGACCCTGACAATGCCGACGAACGCGCGCAGGCCGAAGCTTTGGCCGGGCGCTTGGCCGAGCGGGCGCTGCGGCTTGGCGGCACGGTGACCGGCGAGCACGGTATTGGCATGGGCAAGCTGGCCTATATGGCCGCCGAGCACGGGGAAGCATGGCAGGTGATGGCGCAGATAAAGCACGCGCTTGACCCGCGCAACATTATGAACCCCGGTAAGGTCACCGCCGGGGCCGAAAACACAGTCGGGACCGAAAATGCGGTATAGTCACAATTCTGGCCAAAGCCTGCGCCATAAGCTACGCTAGTTTAAGCACAAGGCGCAAATGACCGAAGATATTGACCTTTTCACTAGCGAAGAGATGACCGAAGAGGTGATCAACCGCCTCTATGAGGTGGTTGTTGACCCTATGCGCTATGAAGATCTGCTTGACCGATGGGAAGAGCTGATGCGTGCTGGCTCGCTGCTGCCCGGCGATGCGCCAGACCTCTCAGCCGTGGCCAACCATGTGCAGCGCGCCGGCCAGGCGCTTGACAGGGTGATCAGTGAAAGCGGCACCGATGCGCCGGGCGCTGTGCTCGATAAGATCGGTAATGCCGCCGCCTTCGCCCTTGGCCGCGATCTGACCGTGCTGGCCAGCAACGCAGCCTCTGCCGCAGCCCTTGGCATTGGGCCGGGCGCGTCAATTCATGATATGGCTTTGGGGCCGGGCGAGACCGCCGTGATCGCCCTGCAAACCGACAGGCTGTTCGTTGGCAATAGCAACAAAGGCATTGTGCTGCGGTTGCGCGCCGCCCATTCAGACCGGCTCATGCTGGTCCATATGCGTGCCATACGCCCAGAGGCCGGGCCTGCTTATATATTGATCGTCACCTCCGAGTTGGCTTGGCCATCTGGGTTTACCGAGCTGCTGCGCGGCGCGTTTGACCTGACCCCGGCTGAGGCCGAGGTGATGCGCGCCTTGGCCGAGGGCCACAGCCCGGCCGAGATTGCCCGCGCTCGCGCTCGCTCAATAGAGACCATTCGCGCCCAGCTTAAAACCGTGATGTCCAAAACCGAAACCCGCAGCCAGTCAGAGCTGGTGCGGCTAACGCTCTCAACCATGGATATTGCCCGCTTCTCTGACGATGCCGCCGCCAACCTGCCCGAAGGCGAAGCGGCGCAAGGCACCCTGCTCAAACGTGACTTTAACACTTTGCATCTCGATGATGGTCGACAGCTCGACTATCTGATCCTTGGCGATCCAAACGGCAAACCTGTTCTGTTTCTGCCGCTCGACTTTGGCCTTGTCCGCTGGCCCGCCTCTGCCGAGGCCGAGGCCACCCGCGCCGGGATCAAGATCATCGTCGTCATCCGCCCCGGCTTTGGCAACTCGACCAGTTTGCCAAGGGGCACGCCCTATATTGCCCAGCTGGTTGATGACCATGTGCATGTCTTGGAGCATTTGCAAACCGGGCCGGTGCCTATCGTCTCATTGGGGGGCGACAGCTATATCGCCATGGCGCTTCATGCCGCCTATCCCGAAAAGTTCAAAGCCTTGATCGCCTGCGCCGGGGTGCTGCCCTTCGCCCGGCCCGCGCAATATGAGCGCATGCAGAAATGGCACCGGTTCATTCTAGCTGGCGCGCGCTATACGCCGCAGGTCCTGCCCTTCATGGTCAAGGCCGGGTTTGCGCTGGCCCGCAGGCTAGGCAAACGCGGTTTCATGCATGCGATATATGGCGACTCGCAGGCCGATGTGAACACGTTCAAAATCCCTGAAGTTTTTGAGGCAATCATCGTCGGCTCACAAGTGACGCTGTCAGACAGCCATATGGCGCATGACGCCTTTACCCGCGAAGTTATCTCGCATGAGACCGCCGACTGGAGCAGCGAACTTGTTGCCCTAAAGCAGATCCCGGTTCACTTCCTTAACGGGTTGCAAGACCCACAAGTGCCGGTCGAGACATTGGCCGAGTATCAGCAAGATTACCCATGGATCAGTTTTCGCAAATTTCCCGATGCGGGCCAGCTGCTGTTCTTTCTCAAATGGCGCGAGGTCATCGCCTTAACCCTACGTTATCTCGATTAAACTTCGCCCTACCCTATATGGGGTATGACCACTCCGGCTTTCGAGAATAAGTTTATAGGTGTTTTTATGACCAATCTTTTCTCAGCCCTAAGCTAACAAATTATTTGAATGACGCGCGCGGAAGTGAGTGGCCGCACGCAAGAGTATACGCCGTAATTTTCGGCGCAGAAGGCGGTCTTGATTTTGGTCAAGGCCGCCTTTTTGATTTTAGTGGCATGAATGTTTGGCAAAGTTGCTTTGCCCGCCCCCCTGCGCAGATTACCCCAGCCAAACAAAAGGCCAACACACTGCGCAGTGTGCTGGCCAATCGCCGAAATATTATGTGCCTTAGCTTGTTTTGCGGCGGCGGCCAGCAAAGCCAAGCCCGCCAAGCCCAGCAACCAGCATCCAAGCCGCTGCCGGCAACGGCACGGCAGCAACCGCAGTGATAAACTCACCCGAGAAGAAAAGCCCGCGCGACGTGTAATCCGTATCGACAAAAGTGAAGCTGATCGCGTCTGGGCCAAGGATTGTGACAATCGGGTTGATCGCACCTGGGGTCAGATCAAAACCGATAAGCTCTTCGCCATCTGAAAAATCAAGATCATAGAAGATCAGCGAGACATCGGTGCCGTCGCAGTTGTAATACCCGCAATAGCTGCCCGGTATCAGCGTCATCTCGAAACCATTGGCTTCAGAGCCGGTATTCATGTTGAGGTCGATCTGATGATCGCCGACAGTGCCTTCATA
>JAESRD010000205.1 GCA_016764835.1 Paracoccaceae bacterium
AAGCCGAACAGTTGTGCCAAGTCTGGTGCGACGGTTGTCAAATAATTCGGCAGAGCTGGTGTCGCGGTAGGACAGGTCAGCAACGCTGGCGGTTAGCGTAACCCCAAGCGGCGCGTCTTCGCGCAGCCGCAATGTTGCGCCAAAGTTTAGGCTCTGGCGGGTGCCGGTGCCTTGCAAATCGGATATATCGTCTGGCAGGGTGAGTTCACCTGAAACGGGGTCGACAAAGTCAGACAGCCGCGAATAAGCGATGTCAGATTGGGTGTAATCGGCGTTTATTTCGAATGAGGCATTGGCGGCGCGTTGCGAATAGGCCAACGCGATGCGCGGGTCTGTGGCGGTCAGTTCGGTGCCGTCAGTGGCTGGGCCGTTGGCTGCGCGCAAGCCGAAGGCGGCGTCTAGCGACAGGGCCGACACATGTGTCTCGCTGGCTATGTGAAATGACAGCTGCGTAAGGGACTGCGTTGTGGTGCCCGCGCTCTCGGCGCTGAGCGCGAGGTTGCTGCTGGCTTCAAGCGACTGCTCGACGACGACCTGCAATGTGAAGCCGCCGCTATCTTGCGCCAAAACTGCAAATGGCGACAAAATAACTGGCACAAGCGCCAAGGCCGCAATCGCGGCTCGTTTTTTAGTATGAGATTGGTGCACCCCGACCCATCCTCCTAGAATCAAGAAGGGCCGCCCAAAGCGGCCCTTGCCGGATTTCCTCGTTTATTGTTCAAACAGCCGACGCTGTGGGACAATGATAACATCGCCGTCCACGATACCGGCTGTGCCATTCGGGCTCACACCCGTTAACATCGCATCATAGTTCAGCGGATAGACTGTCTCAGTTCCATCGGCCGCTGTGCGGCGCAGTTGAATGCGCCGTGTCGCTGCAAAGTTTGTGAACCCGCCCATTTGGGCAAAGAGTTGAAATACTGTGGTGCCGGGAGAAAGCGTCAGCTTGCCCGGATTACCAACTTCGCCCAAGATATAGACTTCAATCGTTGGCACGACCACCGGTGTCGAAGGCCCACGTGCAACCCGCTCGGCCAAACGCTCAACCGCGACGAACACGCTTGGTGGTGAGGCAAAATTCTCGGCCAGCTGTGCGGATAGCTCGGCCTGAACGACAGAGATCGGCCGCCCGGCTGCGACAATAGTGCCGGCCAGTGGCACAGAAATCCGTCCATCAGGTGCCACCAGAACTGACCGGTTCAGGGTCGAGTCCTCGATGACTTCGATCCGCAGAATATCGCCTGCGCGAATGTTATAAGTGTCTTGCGCCGCAACCGGTGCGGCAAATGACATCAGAGCCAATGACAGAACCAGCATGGGGGACAAAACAGCAAGCAATCTTGCGCCAACCGCGTTGTTCCAGATATTCGTTACCATCTTCATCATTAGCTCCTTTTCGCTCCGCTTAACGGAACGCTATGCCCTGCCTAGGCTGTCACGTTGATACTGCATACAGCCGATGCTGTGAATGCCCTTCAAATATTTGCGGCGTGATGCACCTGCAACAGCCGCTTGCCCGCCCAAATTATGGATTGGCGATAGATTCTAGTGTTTCGCGCGCGGTTTGATATTGCGGCAAATCGCTGCTGCCAGCCAGTTCGAGCGCGTGGTTGAGCAGTCTTACCGCATCATCTGTGCGGTTGAGGCCCAGATAGGTCATACCGAGGTGATATTGCACCAGCCCGTCTTCTGGCAGCCCCTCGGCTGCTGGCTCAAGGTTTGACAAGGCTTCATCAAAGT
The DNA here is from genome assembly GCA_016764835.1 of Paracoccaceae bacterium. The sequence continues at coordinate 1,741 of JAESRD010000205.1, forward strand.
TGCCGCGCCGATATTCGATCCAGCCATATGTGTCTTGGAAGGCGGGTACGTTTAGCCCGCGCAGGCGCCGGGCCACAGCATAAGCGCGCTCCAGCCCTTCTGCATCATCACGGTGGGTTGTGATCAAGCTGGCGAGGTTATTGGCCACGACCACGTTATTGCTGTCTTGCTCATAGAGCTGCTCGTAGATTTCGATCGCACCGTCAATGTCGCCGCGATGCTCCAGCTCACCGGCTTTGATCCAGAACAGCCGCGCCGCATTGGGCTGGGCCTCAATGGCCGCATCGAGCACGGCATCGGCGTCGTCTTGGCGGTTTTCGCTGACCAGCAGGCGGTAGTAGAGCCGGGCGGCGGATTCGGAGGTCGGGAAATCTTCAATCAGCTGTTTGAAGATCACCTCAGCTTCGCCGATTTCACCCGATGTTGCGCGCAGGTTTGCATCAAGCAACCGCAGGCTTGGGTCATCTGGTGCGCTGGTTAGAGCGTCGTTCAGGAAGCCTCGGGCAATATCGGGGTTACCGGCCCGTACCTGCGCCAGAACCAGATTGATCAGGTCGCGGCTATCAGCATCGGCCTCGGAGGCTTGCTGCTCTAGCAGGGCCAGTGTTTCTTCGGTGCGGCTTTGCTTGGTTAAGATCGCAGTGCGCAGCTGGTTGGCGGCATTTATAGCGTCTGGCGTGCCAACATTGTTGAGCCCATCAACCATTTGCTGCAACCGGCTCCAGTTTTCGTCCTTTAGCCAGAGATCGGCCAAAATGCCCTGTAGGCCCAGATGGCCGGGGTTGCTGCGGTAAGAGTCGAGTAATATTTGCTCGGCCACCTGCATACGGTCATCGCCGATGAGAACCCGCGCATAACGGATAGACTCGGCGGCCCCTGGATCGGAGAACTCGACCGCCAGCGCCAGACGCTCATTGGCCAGCTCACGGCTGCCAGCGCGCTCATAGGCGCGCGCCATCATGGTAACGATACGCGCGTCGCGAGGCGACTGGCTGAGCGCTGTGCGCAGCGTGTTAACGGCGGCATCGGGGCTATCATCATCAATCTGCCAGCTCGCACGCATCATCAGCGCCGGGACATTAGATGTATCGACGGCCAGGATCTCTTCTACCAAAGCGCGGGCACCGACCTGATTGCCAGTGGCCAGCAACATTTGCGCCAAGGCGGCCTTCAGTTTGCGGCTACGGTCATCATCATCACCACGGGCAATAATCTCTTGCATCGTGGCAATGGCTTGGTCGTGTTGGCCATTTTCAAACTCGATAGTTGCGCCGAGCGAGCGGTAAAGATCGGCATTTTCACCGTCGCCCTCCGCGGCAACCAGTCGGTTCACTTCAGCCAAAGCGGCGTCACTGCCACGTGCGGCTTTGAGAAACTGGACAACGACAACATTGCCGCCAGCTTGTGCGGGGTTTTCGGCGGCCAAACGGCGCAACACCTCTTCGGCGGCGTCAAAATCTTGGCGGGCCATGTGCCAGCGGATAAGGGCAGCACGGACTTCTTCATTATCGGGGAACCGCTCGAACATGTCTTCAAGCTGGGCTTGGGCGGCAACCTCGTCATCAAAGACCAGCTGTAACTTGGCGATATGAAAGTCGAGCGCATTGGGGGCCAGCTCTAGGGCGCGCTCAACTTCGGGCAGGGCCAAGCTTGGCGTGCGGCCTTCCATAAGCGCGCCGATGAGCACGCGGCGGGCAACGAGGTTGTCTGGCGTTTGCTCCAATACGGCGCGGATCTCGGCCAAGGCGGTGTCACGGGCCTGGTCATCTTCGTCGCGCACAGCGTTACGGTAGGCGATGGTGGCGGCAATAGCGGCGGCGCGCGGATTATCAGGTGCCAGCTCTAGGGCGGCGTTGCCGTGGCGCTCAACTTCGAGCCAATTGCCACGGGTGATCGAGATTTCAGCCAGTGTCAGGCGGGCATCCACCGTGTCGGGATATTGCTCAACCAGCCGCAAATATTGGCCGTAAGCTTCGTCTGTCTCGCCGCGCTCTAGCTGGATGCTGGCATAGGTCTCGCGGGCTTCTTTATGGAAGCCGTTATGTTGGAAGACATTGCGGAACTGAACCAAGGCCCGTTCAACATCACCCGATTCGAGCAATTCGAGACCAGACTGATAAAACCCTTCAGCTTTTTCTTCGTCGCTTTCACAACCAGCGAGAAACAAAGTGGCCATTAATAGGGTGACGGGCAAGGTAAGACGAGACAAGAGACTAATCCAATACATTTGATCACGGGCGCTATGAGCCGTTCAACTATTAATAATTACAACCAAAAATGGCGGTTGTCAGGTCGCAACATGTTGCCTTCTTGGCATCTAAAAGGCGCAAATGCTGACAAAGTGGCGGG
>JAESRD010000206.1 GCA_016764835.1 Paracoccaceae bacterium
GGCTTTCCAACCGGCGATTGAAGAGCCGTCAAACATGAAACGGTCATCGAGGAAATCTTCATCAATCTGATCGGCCAGGACTGTGACGTGCTGCAACTTGCCGCGCGGGTCAGTGAAGCGGATGTCGACATATTCGACACCTTCATCAGCAATGGTTTTGAGAACTTTTTCGTTGCTCATATTGTCGTATCCCCTCGGGTTTTATTTATGTGTCTGGAACCGCTTGCGCGGGACGAAATTAGGTAGCCGCTTGCGCGGAAGTTCTATAGCGCTTCTTCGCCGGTTTCACCGGTACGGATGCGAATGGCTTGCTCAACTGTTGAGACAAATATCTTGCCGTCGCCGATTTTGTCGGTTTTGGCAGCGTCGACAATGGCGGCAATAGCGGTATCTACAAGATCATCAGCGAGGACGATCTCAATCTTAACCTTTGGCAGAAAATCCACCACATATTCGGCACCGCGATAAAGCTCGGTATGGCCCTTTTGGCGGCCAAAACCCTTAACTTCGACAACACTCAGTCCTTGGACCCCTGCGTCTTGAAGCGCTTCTTTGACTTCATCAAGTTTGAACGGCTTAATGATTGCTTCGATCTTTTTCATAGAAAGCTCCCTGAATACGCGTCTTTGGGGTAAGACCATTTATGCAATAGCATCACAATTGACGAAGAAATGGATGACACAGGCTGAACACTTATTCCAGCGGTGGCGCTGGTATTTTGCACATGTTGCTCAAAAAAAGTGCGGTTTGAGAACGGAAGGCAGAGGCGGATGGAATTGCTAAGCGCAGCTCAGATGAGGGCGATAGAAGATGACGCGATTGAGAGCGGCGCTGTAACCGGCTTCGAATTGATGGAGCGGGCAGGGGCTGGGGTGGTTACGGCGCTACTGGCGCAGTGGCCTGCTTTTGGTGAAGCGCCGCAAAAAGCTGTCGTGCTTTGCGGGCCGGGTAATAATGGCGGTGACGGTTTTGTTGTGGCGCGGCTATTGCACGGGCTGGGCTGGCAGGTTGAGGTGTTTTTCTTTGGCGTGGCCGAGCGGCTTGGGGCTGATGCGCGGCAAAACTATGCGCTGTGGGGCGCGCTTGGCGAGATTAATGCGTTGACATTTCCTGCCCCATCAGCGGCTGAATATGCCGGTGCTGCTGCGGCGCTGCACCGGGCTGCGGTTTGCATTGATGCGCTGTTTGGCATTGGGCTGACGCGGCCGTCAGAGGCGCTGAGCAGGCTGATCCAGATCTGTGGGCTCAATGGGGCGGGGCCAGTGGCGCAGCGGCCATGCATTGTTAGCATTGATATTGCCTCAGGCTTGTCGGCGGATAGTGGCATGACGCTGGCGACCGATGAATATGCCGCAATTATCCCTGATCTGACCGTCACATTTGAATTTGCCAAAATCGGCCATCATTTGGGTTTTGCGGCCCAGACCGGCAAGCGGCTGCATATCTGTTCGATAGGGCTTGATCACGGGCGGGCGCGCCAGGTGCTGGCCGATAGTGCGGCACCGGGGATCGTGGTCGGCGGGCGGGGCATGCCAGAACAAATAGCGCCTGCGGTCGGGCCGGGGCTGAACAAAACATCTGGCCAAGCGCATAAATTTAGCCACGGCCATGCGCTAGTTTTGGCTGGCGGGGCGACAAAGACCGGGGCTGCGCGGCTAGCGGCGCTTGGGGCGCTGCGCATTGGCGCGGGTTTGGTCACATTGGGCGCGCCAGAAGCGGCACTGGCTGAATGTGCAGCTCAGCTGACAGCGATCATGCTGGTACAGGCCGACACGGCGGCGGCGCTTGAGCAACACTTGGCTGACCCGCGGATAACGGCGCTTTGCCTTGGGCCGGCGCTTGGTGTTGATCGGGAGGCACTGGTGGTGGTGGCAATCGTTTCCGGGAGGCCGCTTCTGCTTGACGCTGATGCGCTGACGATCTTGGCCCGCGCGCCTCATATTTTCGGACAATTGCATGTAAATTGTGTGCTGACACCGCATGCGGGCGAATTCGCGCGGCTGTTTCCCGGTATTTCGCAAAAACTTCGGGTTTCGACGGGCGAATATTCTAAAGTAGACGCGACAAAAGCTGCCGCAATTGAGGCAGGCTGCACGGTTTTGTTCAAAGGGGCGGATACGGTTATTGCCGACGCGGCTGGGCGCTGTGCGATCGTTGCCTCGACCTATGACAAAGCGGTACCTTGGCTGGCCACGGCTGGGTCTGGCGACGTGTTGGCTGGCTTTATTACCGGGCTAATGGCACGGGGCTATGGTCCGTTTGATGCTGCTCAGGCCGCAGCTTGGCTCCATGGCGCATGCGGCCGCAGTTTTGGGCCGGGTCTGATAGCAGAAGATTTGCCAGCAGAGCTACCGGCTGTCATGCGCAAGTTGGGATTTTAGGGCAATTGGGTTGCAGCAGCCCAGGGATAAAGAATGCCGCGTAGCGGCGCCGCTTAACAAGCAGTTACGACCTCAAGGCCGCCAGCATAGATGATATGCGAGCGATCAAAGACCAATGAATAAAGGCGCATCTCTGCTTTTTCTTGTGCGGTAATGAACTCGCCATCGATCAGCTGTTCGGCGGGGACTGTCGCATTTTGCGCGCCAAACATAGCTTCTGCCCGCCAGTCGCGGATATGGATCAGCGTGTTGGCGGCAACGTACAGATCATCGGTTGGGCGGTTATGGCCCAAAGCGCCAGACTTAATGCGGATTGGGGTGGCTTTGGTCTGGGTGACCTTGATGTCTTTGAGGATGGCCATGCCACAATCACGGGTAATGATCCGGTCGCCGGGTGAGAGATGTTCAACCGGTATCTCACCGTCCAATGTCATCACAATTGTACCGGCGGTTAGGCCTGCATTTGTCGATGTTGCCTGCGCTTTTTGCGCGGCTTTGAACTGTAACATTGATTCCGTTTTCATCATTCTGACCCTTTTAGAACCTCACCTTGCCGTTTTCTCGCCCAATTGTGGCAAGAAATGGTTGATGAATGGTCGATTCTAAGAAGCTTTAGGACTCGCACTCGCCGCATCGCCCTGATACTGAGCGCCGAAACCGAGGGTCAACTGATTGTTGGCTCTCGTGGTATGCGGGTGTGGCGGAATTGGTAGACGCACCAGATTTAGGTTCTGGCGCTTATGGCGTGGGGGTTCGAGTCCCTTCATCCGCACCAAATATTTTCGCTTAGCTTCGCTATCTTACGGTTTTTACTTACAATTTTGCAGATTGTGAGCGACCTGTATTATAAAATTTCTTGCATTTACGTAAGAAATGAAAGAACATTTACGGATAAATTCCTCATTGTGCGTAAACATGTCATCAATGAGAAAACACAAGAGCGGTTGGCGTGCAGAGGTTGCGCGCAAGGGTGTTCGAAAAAGCAAGGTGTTTCCAACAAAGCAGGCCGCTTGTGGTTGCGCCCGGCTTTATTGCACAGCCCGGTTTGAGGGA
>JAESRD010000207.1 GCA_016764835.1 Paracoccaceae bacterium
CTGGCGCGCGGATTGCGCTGTGCTCGATCGCCGCGCGCGCCCGGGTCGAAGCACTCGTCGGTCAGATCACCAAGATCGAGACCGCCATTGCGCCAAAATTCCAAGAGCACTTTGTCGCCGCCAATGCGATCCCCCATGCGACCGACCCCTTCTCCGGGCTGCGCGCCAGCGTCCACCTGCCTGATGTGAGCTTTAACGCGGGCAATCGGCGCGGGCGGCGGCGCAAATAGCCTTTGCAAGGCGGCCTTAGACCCGCGCCCCTTCGGCAATCCGCCGTGGGGCCGCATTCAGCGTCTCCATGGCAAAGCCAGCTGCTGACTTATAGACGCCCATATACTCAGCCCGCTCCTCGGCTGAGATCACATCGTCAATGTCATCAAACACCCCGCCGCAGCGCTCATTAACCATATTGAGCAGGCCAAACGGCCCTGCCCCGCGGTTGCGCAATATCAGCGCCGATACCGGCCCACAAAGCTCTGCATCATAGGCCTGCAAAGCCGCTGCATTAACGCCGTGTTTAAGAAAATGCGCCCCCAAGACCCGCGCATCAATTATCGCCTGACTGGCCCCGTTCGAGCCTGTCGGATACATTGCATGCGCCGCATCGCCCATTAGTGCCACGCTGCCATCTTGCCATGTTGGCACCGGGTCCCGGTCAATCATCGGGTTCTCATACGCGGTATCAGCACCGCCTATCAGCGCTGGCACATCAAGCCACTCATAGGTCCAGTCGGCAAAGTGATGCGCGAAGTCACTGAGCGCCACCTCGCGAAACCAGCCGATATTTTCGTGCTTGGACGGGTCATCATAAGTGACTTCAGCAATCCAGTTGATCACCGCCAGCCCGGTTTGCGGGTCAACAGGTGAGATCGGGTAGATCACCATCCGGTGGCGATGCGTGCCCAGCCCAACAAAGGACGAGCCAGTGCGCACAGGCTTGGCCAGCGTGGTGCCGCGCCACATAACCGCGCCGCCCCAGTGGATCGGCGGCTGTTCAGGGTGCATCTGGGCGCGAATGGCCGAATGGATGCCGTCAGCGCCGATCAGCACGGCGCCCTGCGCGCGCGATTGGCTGCCATCGGCATGCTCAATGAGCGCAGTCACGCCGCCAGCGTGGTTCTCATAGCCCGTCACCCGGCTGCCAAGCTGTAGCGCCTCCGCCCCGGCCCGCTGGCGAAACGCGTCAGCCAGTAACATATGAAACCCGCCGCGATGTACTGCGTATTGTGGCCAATTATAGCCCGCAAATATGCCGCGTTTCTCAGCATAAATCTCTTGGCCATTTTGCCCAAGCAGCGCCCATTCTTGAGCAGATACGCCAATCTTGTCGAGCGCCTCGGCACCAATGCCCATATCGAACAACTCACGCACTGCATTGGGCTGAATATTGATACCAACGCCAAGCGGACGCAGCGCTTTGACTGCCTCGAAAACGGTGCATTCCACACCGATTTCGTGCAATGTCAGCGCCAATGACAGACCGCCAATACCGCCGCCTGCAATAATAACTCTGTTATTTTTCATAGCGTTGCGCCCCTGTTTATTGCGCTGAATGGGTCAGATTGCATGATCCGCGCCAACCATTACTTTAGAAATGCCACCACTGCGGCGGCCACGGCATCTGGCTGTTCAAGAATAGAAAAATGACCGGCATCTTCGATGATTTCCAAGCGCGCATCAGCGATCTGCGCCAGCATCTCTTGGTGCTGGCTAACCGGGCTCCACTGGTCTTGTCGGCCAACCGGCAGCAAGGTCGGACAGCCGATATCGGACAGTATTGCACTTGCATTTGGCCGGTTCACCAGCGCGTTTATCTGACGCTCATGCAACTGCGGATCAGCCCGCAGCACCATCTGGGTGAGCTGCGCCATCAGCGCCGGATCTTTGCGGTAAACCATGCCCGGCAGCCAACGGTCCGCCAGCGCCTGCATGCCGTTAGCATAGGTAAAGCTGATGATCTCAGCGCGCTTTTCAGCCTCGCCGTCGCGCAGCGGATGCGCGCCAGTATCAAACAACCCGAGCTTGCGGATACGCGTGGGGCATAACCGGGCCATCTCCATGGCAATGCGCGCACCCATAGAATGGCCGAGCACTGCCAGTTCGCCGTCATGCTGGGCCAAAATATCAGCCGCCATCTCGGTCAGCGTCGCCTGCTTGAGCGCCATGCCGACATGGGTTTTCAGGCCAAGCCGATCTTGCAGCGGCTGCCACACAGTGGCGTCACATAACAGCCCCGGCACAAGAATAATCTTTGGCATTTATTGCTCCTTTTGGCCTCAAATTTAGCAGTCACGCGAATTCTTCGGTATCTATTTCGGTTTGCGTTTTAGCATTATAGCGCGGGCCAGATACGGTGCTGTTATTGATCAGCGCCTCAAGTTGCACCATAGCTTCGGTCGAGATATCCACCGCGCCGCCCCGGATATTTTCGGCCAAATGCGCCGCATTGGTTGTGCCCGGTATCGGCAAAATATGGTCCGATTTTGCGATCAGCCAAGCAATTGCCAACTCCGCCATGCTACAGCCCTCGCTGGCTGCAACATCTGCAAACCCGCCCAAGAGCTGCAAGTTTTTGGAGTAATTATCGGCAGAGAAACGCGGCATTTGTCGGCGCAGGTCTTTGGCCTCCAACCCATCAGGGTCGCGCAATTTTCCTGTCAGAAAAGCCCGCGCCAAAGGGCTAAACGCAACCAGTGACGCGCCAATATCGCGGCACAGGTCGGCCACGGCAATCTCGGGGTTGCGGGTCCAGAGTGAATATTCGGTTTGCACGGCGGCAATCGGATGCTCGCCGTGGGCTTTGCGCAAAGTCTCGGCCGATACTTCCGACAAGCCAATGGCTCTGATCTTGCCCTCGGCCACCAGCTCGGCCAAGGCACCGACCGCCTCTTCAATCGGCGTCACCTTGTCCCACCGGTGCAGATAATACAGGTCAATCACATCTGTATTGAGCCGCTTGAGCGAACTCTCACAGGTCTTACGCAGCTTATCGGGCCGGTTGCTGATCTCGCGCGTCCCTTCAGCCGTTGGCCCCATGCCGCATTTGGAAGCCAGCGTGAACTTATCGCGGTGCGGTGCCAGATATTTGCCGATCAGACTTTCATTTTGGCCAAAGCCGTAAAGCGCGGCTGTGTCAAAATGCGTGATCCCCATATCAAGCGCATCGAGCAGCAGTTTACCCGCGGCCTCTGGCGCGGGCGGCGTGCCATAAGCATGGCTCAGGCTCATGCAACCCAGCCCCACAGCCGAGACTTCAAATGGACCGAGCTGACGTGTGCGCATTGCTTTTTCCTATAATTCTGTTGAACGCATGTTCGATAACAGCCAATTGCCTTGGCCTATGGCGTGATCAAACCTCAGCCACCCAAACCCTGCCGACCCACAATGATCATGCTAGCCAAAAGCACAATAAGGTAACAATTCAATCTTGGTGATTGCGATAACTTTTCGTAATGCCGCCAAAGGTGCCACGCCCGGCCTCGGCGCCATATTTGCGCAAATAGCCGAGAAACCGGGCTTGCGTTGCCGTCGGTTGCCAATCGCTGCGCAAAGTTATGCCAATCGGGCGGGCACTGTCGCTCAGCTCAATATCAAGCGGCACCATCAACCCTTGGCTCTGCTCTTCTTGTATTTGGTGGCGCGAAATAATCGTCAGATAATGGTCTTGGGCCATAAGCCCACGCAAAAACACCAAAGATGATGAAACCGCCCGCACCGGCGTTGTCGGCATGTTATGTATCTGTAAAACATCATATAAATACGAGCCGGCCGGGGTGATCTTTGGCGGTGCAACCCAAGGGTAAAGCAGCGTTTCTTCAATCGTAACTTCGGCCTTTTTAGCCAATGGATGGTTCGGCCCGGCAACAATTGCCAATGGGTCCATGAACAGGGTTTCTTGGCTAATGTCAGGTGCAGGTGGCGGGTCGCGCAGAGCGCCAATCATAAAGTCGATCTCGCCGGTGCGCAGACGGCGCAGCAGCTCAGAATACGGGCCATCAATGACCCTAACCTGCACGCTGTCGCTGCTCTTGATCATTGCATGCACCGCCTTGGGCAAAATATGCGTGCGCGCCAGTGGCAGGCTGCCGACAATGATCTCTGTCGTATCGCGGCCGCGAAATTCTGATATCTCGTTCAAGCCCTGCTGGATCTCTGAATGGGCCAGTTTAGTGTGTTTTATCAGCGCATTGCCTGCCGAGGTCGGCTCTATCCCGGTGGATATACGGCGAAACAGCTGAAGCCCTGACAGGTTTTCAAGGTTGCTGACCGAGCGGTGAACCGAAGGCTGCGAAAGTTTAATATCGCGGGCGGCCACGCTGTAGGATCCTGCCTCGCCCACCGCCACAAGTGCCCGCAGTTGCGCCGAAGTCACCAGCTCATCAAAGTTAGAAAACCCGCGCGGTTTTTGATCACTGCCAGTCCGGTGGCCAAGCCGCGCCCCATTGCGCAGCTGTTTGAGCGCGCGCTCAACCCGCAAGACAAACTGAGTGCCAATCTCAGTGGTATGAAAGCCGACGTTCTTGCGCATAAACAATGCGACCTGAAGGTCAGCTTCAAGCTTGGCAATCGCCTGCGTCACTGCGGGCTGTGACAGATGCGCCCGGCCCGCCGCGATTGATATCGAATGGCTGCGCGCCACTTCGAGAAAGACACGCAAGTGGCGGATATTTGGAAAATTCACGTCCACTCTGGCACCTTTTCACATATGAATAAATTCACCCTATAGCATTTATTTATACTTGGCGATGCCTTTGAAATGGCCGTAGCCACCGAAGTCTGTTCAGACTGGCGTCAGTAGTTTTGCACAAATCTACCCAGGCCAACCCATAGGAAAACCGCACAATGTCCGACAGTAATGCCACCCGAGACGGTTTACGACGGCCTTGCCCAGCACGGCGGGCGCTGTGACATGAGCGGCACAGAACAAAAGGGCCCTAGCGGCTGCGGGCAATGCACCGGCTGTGCAGGCGAAGCCCGCTCCAATGCCAGAGATTTGCAGGCCGCGGCGCAGGTCGCACCTGCAATTGAGGCTGGTATGCCAGAGCCTGACCTGTACAAATCGCCGGAAAGGTTGGCTACGAGGGGGCTCAAACATGTCTAATGGAATACGCTGTATGTGGATGCGCGGCGGCACATCAAAAGGTGGCTACTTTTTGGCCGATGATCTGCCGCGCGATATCGCCGCCCGCGATGCATTTTTGCTGGCCATGATGGGCTCACCGGATATCCGCCAGATAGACGGCATGGGCGGCTCTGATCCGCTGACATCAAAGGTTGCGGTGGTCCGCAAATCAACCCGTGCGGGCGTTGATGTGGATTATTTATTCTTGCAGGTCGTCGTTGACCAAGCCATTGTTACTGATGCGCAAAATTGCGGCAATATCCTCGCAGGTGTTGGCCCATTTGCCATTGAGCGCGGGCTGGTGCAGGCCAGTGATGCGGACAAATCAGTCACCATATTCATGGAAAACACCGGCCAGATTGCAGTGGCGCAAGTGGCCACGCCGGGCGGCAAAGTCAGCTATGCGGGCAGCGCTTCTATAGACGGTGTGCCGGGGCTTTCATCGCCGATCCCCATCACCTTTCAGGACACGGCTGGCTCGTCATGTGGCGCGCTTTTGCCCACCGGGAATGAGGTCGATATTGTCGAGGGCGTCTCAGTGACAATGATAGATAATGGCATGCCCTGCGTGGTCATGTTGGCATCCGATATGGGCATAACCGGTGATGAGACGCCAGAAGAGCTGGAGGCCAACGCGCCGCTGCGCGCCCGGCTTGAGACGATCCGCTTGGCTTGCGGACCGCTGATGAACCTGGGCGATGTTTCGGCCA
>JAESRD010000208.1 GCA_016764835.1 Paracoccaceae bacterium
CTCTATTATAGGCTTGACCTGATGCGCGTGCGCGTCCCGTCGCTGCGCGAGCGGACCGAGGACATTCCGATCTTATTTCGTCATTATGTGGCGCAGGCCTGCGAACAGGCCAATCTGCCCCTGCCAGAGATCACCGAAGCGCTGCTGTCAGAGCTGATGGCCCGCGACTGGCCGGGCAATGCGCGGGCGCTGATGACAACGGCGATGCGCTTTGCGCTGGGCCTAAGTGAAGAGCGGCTAGACGCGGGGGGCCAACCCGAAGGGCTGGGGCTGGCCGAGCAACTGGCGCGGGTGGAGCGCAGCTTGCTGGTCGAGGCTCTGCGCCGCCATAAGGGCCATGCCAGCGACACGGCCAAGGCGCTGAAACTGCCGCGCAAGACGTTTTATGACAAGCTGGCGCGCCACGGGTTGCGGGCCGATGATTACCGCGGGACGATCAGCGGGGGGGGCGTGGCCGATGCGGGCTAGTTTGCGGGCCAAAGTGGCGGCGGTTTGTGACAAGAAGATCGACCAAAAGGGCGCAGGCGTCGGCCTGTCATTCTATGCGTTCTTTGCCAATAAAAACGACGACCCGGCGCTGCTGATGGAGGCCGCACAGTGGTGGATTATAACCCATAGACTTGATCACTTTGAAAAAGCCACAAAGATAAAAGCGCTTATCATTTCGGGAAAATAGCACCGGGCGCTGGCTAAAACTGTGTGGATTTTCGCACAAATCATCGCAGTTCTGTGTGAGAACCCGCCCGCCTTGGCAACATGACCATGGGGCAATTGCGCCAGTTCCTGCCTATTCCCTTATTAACAAATGATAAATTTTCATAACCCCGCAAACGGGGAATTTTGCTTGAGCCGCGTCCTTTCATGGTGCCCTGTGAGGCCAAGCTCTCCGTAACGGAGATGACTTGTTCTCCGTAATGGAGATGACCTGTATTGTGATCCTTTGGGAGGAAACCATGAAATATTTAGCTGCTGCGGCCTCTGCCGCTGCTCTGTCACTTGCCGCCACTGCCAGCTTTGCTGACCCTATGGGCTGTGACGATGGCGAAATCGTTGTAAAATTTAGCCACGTGACCAACTCGGACCGTCACCCCAAAGGCATTGCAGCTTCGTTGCTGATGGAGCGGGTCAATGCTGAGATGGACGGTGTGATGTGCATCGAGGTTTTCCCGAACTCAACGCTGTATAATGACAACCAAGTGCTTGAAGCCATGCTTCAGGGCGATGTGCAACTTGCAGCGCCCTCGCTGTCCAAGTTTGAAGCGTTCACCCGCCAGTTCCGTATCTTCGATCTGCCATTCATGTTTAACGACATTGATGCGGTTGACGCGTTCCAAGCCTCTGAAACCGGCCAAGACATGCTTGATAGTATGCAGCGTCGCGGGCTTCAGGGCCTTGAATTCTGGCATAATGGCATGAAGCAATTCTCGGCCAATGTCCCGCTGCTTGATCCGTCTGATGCTGAAGGCCTGAAGTTCCGGGTTCAGACGTCTGATGTGCTGATTGCACAGATGGAAGCGCTGGGCGCATCACCACAGCCGATGGCGTTTTCCGAAGTATATGGCGCATTGCAAACCGGCGTTGTTGATGGCCAAGAGAACACATGGTCCAACATCTACGGCAAGAAGTTCTTTGAGGTCCAAGACGGCACAACAGAGACCAACCATGGTATCATCGACTATCTCGTCGTGACATCGGTTGATTGGCTCGACAGCCTTGACCCGGAAGTGCGTGACCAGTTCACCACCATTCTGCATGAGGTCACCTTGCTGCGTAACAGCGAAGCCTTTGCCGTGAACGAGACTGCACGTCAGTCGGTTATTGATGCTGGCGGTGTGGTGCGTGAGCTAACGGCCGAGCAACGCCAAGCATGGGTTGAGACCATGATGCCCGTCTGGGCGCAGTTCGTTGATGATGTGGGCCAAGAGAACATCGATGCTGCGCAGGCAATCAACGCCTCGCAAATGTAAATGACTGGCCCGCCGCATTACAATGTGGCGGGCCTTTTAATAAGCCGAGTGCAGGGGCCAGGGGCCATATTGCCGAGGCTGCAAATGGACGCAAAGTGTCTATTTTCAAACCATGAGGGGAGGGGGCCATGCAGGGCTCTGAAAGTGCCGCCGAGCGCGGCTGGTTCGCGCGTGCGATCGATACAGCTGAAGAGGGCTTTATCGCCTTGCTGCTCGGGCTGATGACCATGATTACATTTGCCAATGTTGTTTTGCGCAAGGGCAACGGGACGTGGTTGTTCAACAAGATTGAGAGCATTTTCAACATTGATCTGCCTGCCTCGTTGCTTTGGGGGCTGGAGACGGTGCTTATCTTGTTTGCTTGGCTGGTTCTGTTTGGCATCAGCTACGGTTTCAAGGTTAGGGCGCATCTGGGCGTTGACGCGGTGCTTAACGTTGTCAGCTCCCCCATGCGCAAAACGCTGGTGATGATCTCGGCGCTGTGTTGCATCGCTTATGGCGGGTTGATGATGAAAGGTGCGTGGGATTACTGGGCGCCCTTTGCCGGCTACCAGCGCACCGAGGGCCAATGGTTCCCCACCGGGTTTGACGAGCGCACCCGCGATCAGGCGTTCTACGAGACCGATCAGGTGCCGATCCCGTGCTGCAAAGCCTATCTCGAAGAACATTTCAACTTTGGTGAGGAATACGAAAAGATGCCGCGCTTTGTGCCCTATGTCATCTTGCCTGTTGGTATCGCGTTGATGCTGTTTCGCATTTTGCAGGCCACAGCGGCCGTTATGCGCGGCCGGGCCAGTAGCCTGATTGCCAGCCATGAAGCCGAAGAAGCGGTCGAAGAAGCCGGGCTGCGCAATGCAGCGGCAGAAGCAGCGGAGCGCTAGAACATGGCAGTCATATTCCTCTTCTCAATGATCGTCGGCCTGTTGCTGATCGGCGTGCCGATCGCCGTTAGCCTTGGCCTGTCCTCCATGCTGTTCCTGCTGATCTATTCTGATGCCTCTTTGGCCTCGGTCGCGCAGTCGCTCTACCAAGCCATGGCCGGGCATTATACGCTGCTTGCCATCCCGTTCTTCGTGCTGGCATCCTCGTTTATGTCAACCGGCGGCGTGGCCAAACGGATTATCCGCTTTGCCATTGCTTGCGTCGGTCACCTTCAGGGCGGCCTAGCGATTGCCGGGGTTCTGGCCTGTATGATGTTTGCGGCCCTGTCGGGCTCTTCGCCTGCCACCGTTGTGGCCATCGGCTCAATTGTTATCACCGCCATGCGCCAAGCTGGCTATACCAAAGACTTCGCCGCAGGCGTGATCTGTAATGCCGGGACGCTGGGTATTCTTATCCCGCCCTCCATTGTTATGGTCGTCTACGCATCGGCCACTGACGTATCTGTTGGCCGGATGTTCTTGGCCGGGGTTATTCCGGGCATTTTGGCGGGCACAATGCTGATGTTCACCATCTGGGTCATGGCCCGGATCAAGAACATGCCCAGAGGCGAATGGGCCGGTTGGGGCGAGATCTGGCGCAGTTTCCGCGATGCGTTTTGGGGCCTTATGCTGATCGTTATCATCATGGGCGGCATCTACGGCCACCCTTGGTTTGGCGGCTATGAGATCACTGACGCCGAAGGTATCCGCCAAGCGGTGTTTGGCATGCATTGGAAAAACGGGGCCTTTACGCCAACTGAAGCCGCTGCCGTTGCTGCAATTTATGCCTTCTTTGTTGCCACCTATATCTACCGCGATATGGGGCCACTGGCTGGCAAAGACGGGGGGCCACCGGTTAGCCTGATGAAAAAGCCATGGGCGATTGTCACGGGCTTTTTTCATGCCGATACCCGCAAGACCCTGTTCGAAGGCGGCAAGCTGACCATCACACTGATGTTCATCATCGCCAATGCGCTGATCCTCAAACATGTACTGACTGATGAGCAGATCCCGCAACATATTGCGGATTCGATGCTCAGCGCTGGGCTGGGGCCGATCATGTTCCTGATCGTCGTCAACGTGATCTTGCTGATCGGTGGGCAGTTCATGGAGCCATCTGGTCTGATCGTGATTGTCGCCCCAATGGTGTTCCCAATCGCCATTGAGCTGGGCATTGATCCAATCCATCTGGGCATCATCATGGTGGTCAACATGGAGATCGGGATGATCACACCGCCAGTGGGGCTGAACCTGTTCGTCACTTCTGGGGTTGCGGGCATGTCGATGATGGCCGTGGTCCGGGCGTCGCTGCCATTCTTGGCCGTGCTCTTCGTCTTCTTGATCATGATCACATATATTCCGTGGATTTCGACTGTGTTGCCAAACTCGGTGATGGGGCCGGAGATTGTGATCCAGTAGAGCTGGGTTGTGATGAGTAGCTAGGAAAGCCCGCGCCAAATGGTGCGGGCTTTTTTCGTTGGCGGGCAAGATGTGGCGCGGCTCTTAACACTGGCCAATATTGGGCGCGGTTGGCGAGGGAGTAACAGCAAGTTTAAGTATAAGCGCCGGGCGTCTTTGCTCCAATAAGCCAAATGGCGGTTTTGTCGTCGATTTTTGACATTTAGGCTGGTAGCGTAAAGAGCGGCCGTGGGGCCGAGGCGCGGTATTTCAGCTGTGTTTTATCTAAGATTTTGTTGAATTACTTTTACCGAAATTTGGCTTTGGGAGTTTACGAATGGACCTGTATGAGGACCGACTTCAAAAAGCCAATGATGAGCTTGCCCGTGCTGGGATTTGGGCATCGAACGCGAACCCGCCTTATACCAAAATGCTGAGACAATTGGGGCTGAAACCGCGGCCCCCGCACTACGTTTCCTTTTGGGAAATTGTTATAGTCCAAGGCATTTTGTTTGGCGTTTTGTGGGGTATTATTATCTGGCTGTCGGTTTGGAGCGTTCAAGGCGTGGCAGCCATTGTCTCGATTATAGCGGCTTTTTCAGCCGGAGCGCTGTTTGGATTTTGCATGGCTTTGTATTACCGATATGGCCGGAAACGCTATGGCTTGCGCACTTGGGAAGCACTTTGACTTGATTGCCTATCAGACGAGGCTGGTGCGATTTTGGCACAACTGGGCCGAATGACTGGCCAAAGATAAGCGTCATAAAGTCGGTATGCGCCGTAGCTGTGGCAGGCATAATTTTTAGGTCTGATCGCCAACGCAAAGTAAAACAGCCAGATATTCCAAACGCTGCTCGCTACAACCGGGCAGCTATAGCGCCGCAGCAATAAGATGATCTCAGGTATTTGCGTGAAACCCACTTGCAAGACCCCCGCGCGCAGGGCTTGTTGGGCACTAAGCCTCAGCCAAAGGACGCGCCCATGTCAAACCCCTGCATCATCTGTGTTGCCATCACCGGGTCTGTGCCGACCAAGGCCAATAACCCCGCCGTGCCGATCACCCTGCAAGAGCAGATCGAGAGCACGGTTGAGGCGTTTGAAGCCGGGGCCAGTATTGCGCATTGTCATGTCCGCGACTCGCAGGGGCTGCCGACGGTCGATGCTGAGCGCTACGGCGCGCTCAAAGAGGCGCTAGAGAAGCATTGCCCCGGCATGATCATTCAGCTCTCAACAGGTGGCCGCTCTGGCGCTGGGCGTGATCGCGGCGGCATGCTGCCGCTTGCGCCCGATATGGCCTCGCTCAGCGTTGGCTCGAATAATTTTCCGACACGGGTTTATGAGAACAGCCCCGATCTGGTGCAATACCTGGCCTCCGAGATGCTCAAATACGGGGTGAAGCCTGAGATCGAAGCCTTTGACCTCAGTCATATTGTGCAGGCCACGCGGATGGCCGAGGCCGGGCTGCTCAAAGCGCCGCTTTATGTGCAATTTGTCATGGGCGTAAAGAACGCCATGCCCGCCGATAAAGAGATCTTTGATTTCTATATTCAGACCCTCAAACGCCTCGCGCCCGATGCGCTTTGGTGCGCTGCCGGTGTTGGCCCCAACCAGATTATCGTCAGCGAATGGGCGATTGCGGCGGGCGGCCATACCCGCACCGGGCTTGAAGATAATATGCGGCTTGACCGCAGCACACTGGCCCCGTCAAACGCGGCACTTGTCGCCCGCACGGCGCAGATTTGCGAACGTTACGCGCGGCCGGTGGCAACATGGCAGCAGGCCCGCGCCATTCTTGGCCTTGAACTTTAGACCGCCCCAAAAGTTGGAAAACTCACAAATGAACGTCACCGACACAAGCCCGCTCAACACCCGCACCGCGCGACCGGTCATGCTCACCCGCATGGGTTTTGGTGGGGCGACTTTGGGCAATATGTACCGCAGGATCGAAGAACCCGATGCGCAGGCAGCGCTTGATGCAGCTTACGGCGCGGGCATCCGCTATTTTGACACAGCGCCGCAATACGGGTTGGGTCGGTCTGAGACCCGCTTTGCCGACGGGCTAGAACGGTTTGGCCGCAGCTCTGTAACGCTGTCAACCAAGGTCGGTCGGTTGCTGCTCGACTGCGCGCCAGATGAGGTAACGCCAAACGGCTTTGTCGATGTGCCGCAAAAACGCATTGTTTTTGACTATAGCTATGATGGTGTCATGCGCAGCTACGAGGCCAGCCGCGCCCGGCTGCGGGTTGAAAACGCTGACATTTTGCTGGTGCATGATGTCGATGCGCTGTCGCATGGCTCGCAAGAGGTCAGCGATGCAAAAATCCGTGAGCTGTTTGACCAAGGTGGCTACCGCGCGCTCGACGAGCTGCGCCGCAACGGCGATGTCGCTGCCATTGGTGCTGGGGTTAACACATGGCAAGCCTGCCAGGCCCTGCTCGAAGAGGCCGATTTTGACGGCTTTTTGCTGGCCGGACGCTATACGCTGCTGGAGCAAGATGCGCTCGATACGTTTCTGCCAATGTGCGAGGCGCGCGATGTCGGGATCATTCTTGGTGGGCCGTATAATTCGGGTATTTTGGCCACCGGGCCTGTGCCGGGGGCCAAGTATAATTATGCGCCAGCGCCGGAGCCGATCTTGGAGAAGACCGGCAAGATTGCTGAGGTCTGCCGCAGCTATAATGTGCCATTGGCGGCGGCGGCGTTGCAATTCGTGCTGGGGCATCCAGCCGTTAAAACGGTGATCCCCGGTGCGGCGAGTGCGGCTGAAGTGCAGGCAAATGTCGGGCTAATGGCCGTGCCTGTGCCTGTTGGGCTGTGGTCAGATCTGCGCAGCGCTGGGCTGGTGCGGGAAGAGGCGCCGCTGCCAGAGGCTGCCGGTTAAAAAGCCATATTGAACTCTCGCAAAACTAATTGTATGCATAGGTATACCGCACAAGGCCAGCCGTCAGCATTGATAGGAAAATGATGAAAGTTCACATTCTTGATGACTGGTTTGACACGCTGCGCACATTGCCGAGTTTTGCCCGGCTTGATGGCCATGAGGTCACGGTCTGGAATGATCATTGCGAAGATTTTAGCATTTTGGCCGAGCGGTTGCGCCCAGCCCAAGCGCTGGTGCTTTTTCGTGAGCGCACGCCTGTTGCTGCGCCGCTGTTACAGCACCTGCCAAATCTCAAGCTAATCTCGCAGCGCGGGGTTTATCCGCATGTTGATGTGGCGGCTTGCAGCGCCAGCAAGGTTTTGTTTTGCTCAAATATGCAGAGCGGTGGGCCATCGGTGGCGGCGGCTGAGCTGACCATTGCGCTGATGCTGGCCTCGGCCAGACAGCTGCCGCAACAGATGAAGTCGCTGCAAAGTGGCAACTGGCAAATCGGCGTTGGCCAGACATTACGCGGCCGGGTGCTGGGGCTTTATGGCTACGGCAAAATCGGCGGGCTGGTGGGGCAATATGCCAAGGCTTTCGGTATGAACGTCATTTGGTGGGGCTCTGAAGCGGGGCGGGCAAAAGCGGCGGCGGCGGGTGAAGACGTGGCCAGAAGCCGGGCGGCGTTCTTTGGCGAGGCCGATTTTGTCAGCTTGCATAACCGGCTGACGCCGCAGACGCGGGGGCTGATTACGGTTGATGATCTGGGGCTGATGAAAACATCGGCCACCTTCATCAACACATCGCGCGCCGGGCTGGTGGCCAAGGGCGCGCTGGAGCAGGCATTGGCGGTTGGCAGGCCGGGGCGGCTGGCGCTTGATGTCTTTGACACAGAGCCGCTGACCGATGCCAATGATGCGCTGGTCAACCACCCAGCGGTGATCGCCACGCCGCATATTGGCTTTGTCACCGAAGACGAACTCGACATTCAATTTGGCGAAATCTACGACCAGATTAATGCTTATGCGGCGGGCAAGCCGATCAATATGATCAACCCCGATGTGCACCCGCTGGGCCATTGGGGCCGTCCCTGAAAGGAAATCACTTGGCCTATCTGATGGAGCTGGTCTTTGCCGGAATGACCCCGAGCGTCGCTTTTGGCTTGCTGGCATCTAGCTTTGCCGGCTCTTTCATCGCCGTGGCTTTGGGCACGGGGGGCGGGGTATTGGTGCTGTCGGTCATGGCCAGCTTGCTGCCTGCGGCGGCGCTTATTCCGGTGCATGGCGTAATTCAACTCGGGTCAAATGCGACGCGGGCCAGTCTGTTGGCCAGTCATATCAGCTGGAAACCTGTGGCGGCTTTTGCCGGTGGCTCGCTGGTCGGGGTGGCGCTTGGCGGCGCGGTGGTGGTTGATCTGCCCGCATGGGCGATCCAGATCAGCATTGGTCTATTCGTCATCTGGTCTATCCTGTCCAAGCCGCCAAAATGGCTGTCGCGCAACCCAATGATCATTGGCGGTTTTGCCAGCTTTCTGACCATGTTCTTTGGCGCCACTGGCATATTTGTGGCCAACTTTACCAAGTCGCTGGCGCTGGGGCGGCAAGCCCATGTTGCCACTCATGCGGTGCTGATGACCTTGCAGCACAGCCTCAAAATCGTGACCTTCGCGGTATTAGGCTTTAGCTTTGTCCCTTGGTTGCCGTTTATTATGGCGATGATATTGGCCGGGCTTTTGGGCACTTTGGTTGGCCGTCATGTGCTGATCCGCATGGATGAGAAAATGTTCAAGCGGGCGCTGAACTTTGTGCTGGGGCTGATCGCGCTCCGGCTGATCTGGAAAGGCATGTCGCACCTGCTTGGCCAAGGATAAGTCGGAACCGCATTGCAAAGCTGGGGTTTTGAGCTAGCTTACTCAAATAGAGCCACAAGCCTGATTAGTTTAACTTTCCGGCCAATTTTATAAAAGGTATTTGCCCTCAATGAAGAGCGACATAAACAGC
>JAESRD010000209.1 GCA_016764835.1 Paracoccaceae bacterium
ACCCCCGCCGACCAACCCGCCATCACCGCCTTCCTAGAGGCCCGCGCCGAGCGCGCCATGTTCCCGCTGGCAAACCTCGCCAACCACGGCATGCAAGGCGGCCATGACCGCGCCATGAGCTTCTGGCTGAGCCACACTGACGGCACCCTCACCAATGTTCTGGCCATCACCGATGAAGGCATGGTCATGCCCGCCTGCCCCAGTGGCAACTGGCCCGCAGCGGCGGCGGCTCTGGCTGGCCGTCGCATCGCCGGTGTCATTGGCCCCGCCGAGCAGGCCCGCCCGCTAATACAGGCGCTCGGCCTGCGCGAGGCCGCCACAAAACTAGATGACGACGACCCGCAATTTTCCCTGCCGCTCAGCGCGCTGCGAATCCCCGACGGTCCCGGCACCATCGTCCCGCTGGCCGACGCCCCCGAAGCGACAATGCGCGCTTGGATGCTCGACTATCAGCGCAACACTTTGGGCACACCGCTGGAAGAAGCCAAATGGCGGGTCGATGAAAGCTATACCAGCTATTGCGCCCAAAACAGCCATATGGCCCTCGTCGACGCTGGCAAACCGCTCAGCATCACCGGCTTCAACGCCCGCTTCGGCGATATCGTACAAATCGGCGGCGTTTATACCCCACCAGAGCTGCGCAGCCGCGGGCATGCCCGCCGCGCCGTCGCCCTGCATCTGCAACAGGCCGCAGCCGAAGGCATAACCCGCGCCACGCTTTTTGCCGCCGCCGAAAACGCCGTGCGCGCCTACCGCGCTATAGGGTTTGAACCTATCGGCCGCTGGACACTCATGCTGCTCGCTCAAACACAACTACTCGCTCAAACACAAAAGGCCCAAACACATGGCTGAGTTTATGCGCCCCGAAGCCCGCGCCACCCTGCTGCGCTGGCGCGAAGCCCTCATAGGCGGTGCTCTCAGCGCGCTCGGCCTCTACTGGGCACTTACCGGTTTTGGCACGCTGCGTTGGCTCGGTTGGGCAGTGCTGGCCCTCGGCCTCACGCTGCTGCTCACCGGCCTGCAACGCGGTCGCTTTCGTGGCCAAAAAGGCGCGCCCGGCATGGTCCAACTTGATGAGCGCCAGCTGAGCTACTTTGGCCCGCTCACCGGCGGGGTCATAGACCTCGACGAGATGCGCGCCCTCGACTGGGAGCCAAGCAAACCCGGCCATTGGGTGCTGACCGGCGCTGATCACAATGAAGTGCATATTCCCAATGGGGCCGAAGGTGCTGACCAGCTGTTTGACGCGTTTTCAGCGCTTCCGGGCCTGTCTGCGGCAAAACTTATCGAAATTCCGCGCCAAACAGGCAAGGCCCGCATTGCCGTTTGGCGCGCGCCACCGCGTCAGCTGTTTTGAACCGCGCCAACTGCACTGAAAAACACCAGCTGCATTGACAAGCCCGGCCGCAATCGCCACCTGTTAATTCCAGCATGCAACAGCGGAGAATGCAGCCATGTCCATCCCTCAATCTGGCGGCGGCCTCATAGAGCACCATTCCGAGCTGGCCCAGTATCTGGCCGATGGCTGCAAGCCAAAGGCCGACTGGCGCATCGGCACCGAGCATGAAAAGTTTGGCTATTGCCAAGACAGCCTGCGCCCGCTGCCTTACGAGGGCGAACGCTCGATCTTGGCCGTACTCGAAGGCCTGCAACACAAGTTTAACTGGCAGCCGGTTCTTGAGGCGGGCAAGCTCATTGGCCTGACCAAAGACGGCGCCAATGTCAGCCTTGAGCCGGGCGGCCAGCTAGAGCTGTCAGGCGCACCGCTCGAGACCATTCACCAGACCTGCGACGAGGTGAATGTGCATCTGCAAGAGGTCAAATCCGTGGCCGACCATATCGGCGTGCGCTTCATTGGCCTAGGGGCTGCGCCGCATTGGACACATGACGAGATGCCGCTGATGCCCAAGGGCCGCTACAAGCTGATGGACGATTACATGCAGCGCGTCGGCACCCATGGCACACAGATGATGCGCCGCACCTGCACGGTTCAGGTCAACCTCGATTTCGGCTCCGAGGCTGATATGGTGCAAAAGATGCGCGTGGCCATCGCGCTTCAGCCCGTCGCCACCGCCCTGTTCGCCAATTCGCCGTTCTTTGAAGGCAAGCTCAACGGCCACAAATCATGGCGTTCGCGCATTTGGCGCGACCTAGACCCCGACCGTACCGGCATGTTGCCTTGGCTGTTTGAGGACGGCATGGGTTTTGAGCGTTGGACCGAATGGGCGCTCGATGTGCCGATGTATTTTGTTTACCGCGATGGCAAGTATATCGACGCGCTGGGCCAATCATTCCGCGACTTTCTGCGCGGTGAGCTGCCCGCCCTGCCCGGCGAAAAACCAACCTTGAGCGACTGGGCCGATCACCTCACCACGGTCTTCCCCGAAGCCCGCGTCAAACAATATATCGAGATGCGCGGCGCCGATGGCGGCCCGTGGCGCAGGCTCTGCGCCTTGCCCGCCTATTGGGTTGGCCTGACTTATGACCAAGGCGCGCTCGATGCCGCATGGGACTTGGCCAAAGACTGGAGCGCTGAAACCCGCGAAGCCCTGCGCGTCGCCGCCTCTGTCGACGGGTTGCAAGGCGAAGTAAATGGCATCAAGCTCATAGACCTGGCCCGCGAAACCGTGGCCATTGCCCATAGCGGGCTGGCCGCCCGCGCCAAGCCCGGCGCAGGGGGCCTCATCCCCGACGAGACCCATTTCCTCAATGCGCTGTCAGAAAGCGTTGAAACCGGCAAGTCCCCAGCAGACGAGCTTCTGGACAGGTATCACGGCGATTGGAACGGCGATCTGAACAAAATCTACGGCGATTACTCATATTAGACTTCGGGTCGCACTAAACCTCAGATACCGCCAGCTTCACGCCCAAGAAGCCAAATGTCCCGGCAAAGCCGCGCCTGATCCAAGCCATGACCTTGGGTCGGGTGATGACATAGTCGCGCGCCAGTGCCGCAAAGGCGCCATAGGCGATAAACACGACAAATGTCATGACCATAAACACACCCGCCAGACCGGCCAGCGCCAGCGTCGCATTGCCAGCACCAGGGGTGACAAACTGCGGCAAAAAGGCCAAGAAGAACAACGATAGTTTTGGGTTGAGCACGTTGAGCAGCGCGCCGCTGACAGCGACCTGCCAGTCGCTTTTGGCCGCCCCGGCTTCGGTCATCTCAAGCGCCCCTTTGTCGCGCAACAGCCCCCATGCCATGTAAAGCAGATAGGCCGCGCCCAAATAGCGGATCGCGGTATAGGCCACAGCACTGGTATGCAGCAGCGCCGCCAGCCCGGCGATAGAGGCGAATGCCGCCGGAACAATGCCCAATGTGCAGCCAAACGCGGCAGCGATTGAGGCCCGAAAGCCCCGCGCCAGACCGACGCTCATTGTGTAAATCACACCTGTGCCGGGCAGCAAAACAACGACAAGCGATGTCAGTAGAAATTCGAGTGTCATGCTTTACCCTTTCACCATGGCCAATTTAGCTCTTTGCACCAATCTTAGTCTCAGTGCCTTGCCGCAGCTGGGCTATGTTACCCCGATGCCGCCAATAAACCAACGCGGCCATAAGGCTGCACAGAACGAAAACTTGGCCATGCCCGATGACCAGCGCCAAAACAGGCGAGAGTCCCACCGCAATGAGCGCCGCCAGCGACGAGTATTTGGACAGTTTGGCAACCACGAGCCAGACCGCGCAAAGCAGCAGCCCCAGCGGCCAGTATAGCGCCAGTACGATACCCAAAAAGCTGGCCACACCCTTGCCGCCC
>JAESRD010000017.1 GCA_016764835.1 Paracoccaceae bacterium
GATCATCCTCGCCGATGACCGATGGGGCGACTGCGGTGCTGGTGGCTTCTGCACCATTTTGTAACAGTCATAATCTTACGCCTCTTGCCCGCATTGTCAGCTTTGCTGTGTCAGGGTGCGCGCCGGGGGTGATGGGGCTGGGGCCGATTGAGAGCAGTCGTAAAGCGCTTAAGCGGGCAGGGCTAACGATTAATGATATCGATATTGTCGAGATGAACGAGGCTTTTGCAGCGCAAGCCGAGGCCTGTCGTCGCGCACTTGAGATCGACCCGGCCATGCTGAATATCGACGGCGGTGCGATTGCGCTTGGCCATCCGCTGGGGGCCACGGGTACAAGGCTGGTTGGCAAGGCGGCAATGCTGCTCAAGCGCGAGGCGAAGCAGCGCGCGCTGGTCACGCAGTGCATTGGCGGTGGCATGGGGATCGCCATGGTCTTGGAAGCGGCATGAATATCATTGGGGCCAAAGACAGTGGTATTTCCCGCGTTGCAGTCTGTGGCGCCGGGCCAATGGGCAGCGGTATTGCGGCACTATTTGCCAATGCGGGTATTGCGGTGGATTTGCTCGATCTTGTGGGCGACAAAATACCCAACGCGCGGGCGCTTGCAGGGGTTGAGTATCAGCGCAAAGCTGGTGGATTTATGGGGCCGATGGCGGAAAAACTGGTGACATGCGGCACTATTGAGGACGATCTGCAATGTCTGGCAGAGGCTGACTGGATCGTTGAGGCAGTGAGTGAGAACCTTGACATAAAGCGCGATCTTTATGCGCGTATCGATGCGGTGCGCAAAGCGGGTTCAATCGTATCCTCCAACACTTCGACCATTTCGCTTGCCAAACTGGTACATGGAATGAGCGATGATTTTGCCCGCAATATCATTATTACCCATTTTTTCAATCCACCCCGGGCAATGCGGTTGGTGGAGATCGTAGCCACCGATAAGACCGATCCAGAAATTGTGCAGCGCGCGCAGAAAGCTTGCAGAGCGTTGCTGGGTAAAACGGTTGTGAAATGTCGTGATACGCCGGGGTTTATTGCCAATCGTATTGGCTGTTTTTGGATGGCCGCCGCTGCACTTGAGGCAAAGCGGATGCGGCTGGATGTGGAGCTGGCCGATGCGGTTCACGCCACATTGGGCATGCCGCGCACGGGTGTTTTCGGCTTGTTCGATCTTGTTGGTATTGATCTGGTGCCGCAGGTTTGGGGCAGCCTTGGTGCGGCCCTGCCGCTGGAAGATGCACTGCACAGCTATGATATTACCGCCGACCCACTATTTGCGCAGCTGATTGCCAAGGGCCGGTTCGGGCGCAAAACCGGCATGGGTTTTTACCGAGAAAACGAAGATGGTCGCCGTGAGGCGCTGGACCTCAGCACCGGTGAATATCGGGCATTGCGGCCCGTGACCGGCCTGCCTGCGGGGGGGCGAGATATTCAAACCCTGCTTGATGATGATAGTCTCGCCGGGGAATATGCCAATCGCATCGTCGCAATAACAGTTGGCTACAGCGCTTCACATTTGGCTGAATTGGGTGATGATGCTGCCGTGGTCGATACGGCTATTGAGCTCGGATATGCGTGGAAATATGGGCCATTTGCGCTGGCAGATCGCGTTGGTTTGGGCCGTATCGTGGATGAGCTGCGAAACATGGGGCAGGCTGTGCCCCCGGCGATGAAGCGGGCAGATTCAGATGGTGGGTTTTATCGGGCAGGTGCCGCGCAAAGCACGCGCTCTACGGCCGGCCTGCCGGTTCATTTTGGCAATGAAGCCGCCACGCTACATGACCTCGGTGATGGGGTGGCTTGCCTTCGTATTCACACCAAAATGAACAGTTTCGCGCCCGAGGTGTTTGATATTTTGGAGCAAACCTTAGAGCAGGCAGGCCAAAAATTCTCAGCATTGGTTTTGGGAAATGACGATCCGCGCGCCTTTTCTGCTGGGGCTGATCTGTCGTATATTTTGCGAATGAGCGCGCAGGGCGAGGCAGCGCAACTTGATAGCTATATTGCCCGCGGGCAGCGCCTGTTTTTGGCTCTGCGTTATGCCCAAATCCCGGTGGTTGCGGCGGCGCATGGCTTTGCTTTGGGCGGCGGTTGCGAGTTTATGCTGCATGCGCATGCCGTGGTCGCCCATTGTGAAATTAACGCGGGCCTCCCCGAAACCAAGGTTGGGTTGATCCCGGCTTGGGGCGGCTGCACCACCCTTTTGGCGCGTTCACTTGCGCAAGGTGGCGGCCCGGCGGCAGCGGCCCGCCGTGCCTTTGACCAGATATTTCCCGGTCAGGTTAATAAGTCTGCATTGGAAGCCCGCACCGCCGGATTGTTGCGCGCAAGCGACCAAATAGCGATGCACCGCGCTGACATTGTGCCCGCCGCCAAAGCCAAAGCGCTTGAGCTGCGCGGCGCTGGTCATGCCATTGTTGCACCCAAACTGCTGATGGTTGGCGGACCGAGCGGAAAATCTGGACTGCTGGCAGCGCTTTCAGCCGACCGAGCCGCCGGGCGGATTACCGCAACCGACTATGCCATTGGCGAGATTTTGGCAGAGTTGCTGACCGGCGGCCCGCAGGGCCAGATGAGCCAACCGCTGAGCGAGGAAGAGATGATGGCCTTGGAGCGCGCGGCGCTCATGCAGCTGGTTGAGATGCCCGCCACGCGCGCGCGCATGGAACATATGTTGAAAACTGGCCGTGCATTGCGGAACTAGGGGGCCTGAGAAGATGAAGGTTTATGAAGCGATTGCGCAAGCATTGAAAGACAATCAGGTTGCGCCGCTCTTTGGCTTAGTCGGCGACGCAAACGCCTATATTATTGATGTTTTTGCGCGGCAAGATGGGGGCCATTATGTGGCCGCTGCCAATGAAAATGGCGCCGTCTTGATGGCGATCGGCGCGGCGATGGTCACAGGAAAAACCGGCTTTGCAACTGTGACCCATGGCCCCGCATTGACCAATTGCGTCACCGCTTTAGCCGAAGGGGTTCGCTCGTTCACACCTATGGTGCTTCTCTGTGGTGACACCCCAATTGCTGATCGTGAAAACCTGCAAAACATAGACCAGCGTGAGGTGGTACTGGCTGCGGGCGCTGGGTTTGAACAGTTGCGCACGGCTGAAACAGCTCTGGATGATTTTGCCCGCGCGGTGCGGCGCGCCGGGTCTGAACGACGGCCCATTGCCTTTAATATGCCCGCTGATATTTTGTGGTCTGAGGTCGACTACAAAGCTATATCTTGGGCAGTGCCTGAATTGCCACCCACACGGATTGTCGGAGAAATTCTGGATGACGCCATTGGCATCATCGCCGCGGCGCGTCGGCCTATTATCCTTGCTGGCCGCGGCGCGATTGATGCCGCCTCGCGCGCGGCGCTCTTGCGTCTTGCCCGCCGTATTGAAGCGCCGCTGGCCACAACGATGCGGGCCAAAAACTTGTTTCATGGCGAAGATCATGTGCTCGGTGTTTGTGGGACAATCAGCACACCGCAAGCGAGTGACGCAATTATGTCTGCCGATTGCATTATTGCTTTTGGGGCTGGGCTTAATTTTCATACAACGGCACAGGGGTCTTTCTTTAATGGCAAACGTGTCATCCAAATTATGGATCGCGCCGAGGATCTTGGCCGCGGTGCTGTCGCCGATATTTCAGTTCTCGGGCGGCACAAAGATGTTGCCGAGACGTTTCTTTACTGGCTGGATGAGGCCGAAATTCCCGGCTCTGGGTTTACGCGCGACCTGCCCGCGCAGGGGCTTGATACGCCTGCCAAGGTAAAACCTGCGCAGACAAAACCGGGCGTTGTGGATTTTTTGCCGACCCTGTCTCGACTGGAAAAAATACTGCCGAAAGAGCGCATATTGGTCACTGATGCTGGCCGCTGGATGGTCAAAAGCTATGGAATACTTTCTGCGCCGACCCCGCGAGACCATGTGACCAGCGCCAGTTTTGGCTCCATTGGCTTGGGCATGGGCTCGGCCATTGGCGCCGCCGCGGCGCGGCCAGGCAGGCCGACAATATTGTTTTGCGGAGATGGTGGATTCATGCTGGGAAATTTGACCGAATTCAATACCGCGGTGCGCGAAAAAATGGACATGATCGTGGTTGTTTTTGATGATGGCAGCTATGGCGCTGAACATGTTCAACTGTGCGACAAACAGATTGAACCCGAGATAAGCCTGTTTGAATGGCCGGATTTTGTGCCGCTTGCAGTGGCGCTTGGTGGCGCGGGTTTTTGCGTAAAGTCACACGCTGATCTGGATGCTTTACCAGCAATTATAGACAAGCGCGCTCGGGACAAGCCGTTGTTGATCAACGTGAAGCTCGATCCTGATCATGTTGCAATGTGGTGAATGAACAAGGCTAATTGGAAAGCTTTCTATTTGTCCCATATATTGGGACGTATAGGGGCAACTTAAATCGTGCCTGCAATGATTCGCAGCGCCACTAATTGCCGCAAACGACCCACTTTTCGGAAAGAGGCCTGTCACTATCTTCGAAAATGCAAATAAATGGCATAAAATTGGCCTGAGTGACAGGCATTCCCTTTCGATCATACGCTTGAATGTTGTCCCATATGGTAGGAGATGGTAGCGTATTCGCAGTTGCACGACCTTGCGCCGTGACAACACAACGCCGGCAGCGCCGGATAGGGAGGAAGATATGAAACATTCCAGAACTTGGATGAGGCAGTCGGCATTTGTACTCTGCGCGGTCAGCGCAGCCGCCTTGGGCAATGCTGCATCGGCTCAGGATGCTTGGCTCGAAGGGCTTCAGGCACAGACTTTGAAATTGGCTGATTTTTCGGGTAATCAGGATGCAAACTTTGGCCAGGCTATGGTTGCTTGGGAAGAAGCGATCACTGAATTTACCGATGGTAAAATTACGTTTGAAAACTATTGGTCTTCCTCGCTATTGGGCGCGCTTGATACCCTGTCTGGCGTGGGTGACGGCGTGGCAGATATCGGGCTGATTATCCCGTCCTACCACCCCAATGAGCTGCCTGTCGGGTCTTGGCTGTTCGGTCTTGGCGGCGCGCTTAGCGGCTCGACTGTGCATGATGTGGCGGCTGGTGGTGCGGCGGCACTTGAGGCTGTTTTGACCCTTGATCCGCTGACCCAAGAATATGCCTCGCATAATGTGCGCGTGCTTCAGGCAACGGCGACACCTGCTTATAATCTACTGTGCAACACGCCGGTGTCATCGCTTGCCGATGCCCAAGGTTTGCGTGCCCGCGCTATTGGCGCAGTTTGGTCTGATACCGTCGAAGCACTCGGTATGACGCCGGTTAGCATCGCGTGGGGCGAGGCCTATGAAGGCCTGCAACGCGGCGTATTTGACTGCATGGTTATTAACCCAAATCAATATGTTAGCGGGCTGACGCTCAAAGACGTGGCCCCGGAATTTGTGCCTGTCACAATGGCGCAGCTTCAGGCATCGACTTGGGTTATCAACATCGACGTTTGGGAAAGTTTCCCGGTTGAATTGCAGAACTTTATCACCCAAGAAAATATTCGTGCCGCCTATAATATCTGGAATGGCTATATGCAGATTGAAGCCGAAGCCGGTGATTTGATCGCTGCTGGTGATGTTTTGCACACCAATGATGTGTCTGAGCTGGAGCCTGTCGCACGTGCGCAGCGTGCAGCAGCCGTAGCCGCTTTGGCAGCCAATGCGCCTGCGAGCGTAACAGATGCACAAGCTGTCATTGACGGATACCAAGAACGGATAGCCTACTGGACTGCCGCTTTGGAAGCCGATGGTTATGCAGTTTCTGAGCGCACACCTGAGGCCATTCTCGAAGCCTTTAGCGGGCTGCGCGATGTTGATCTCTCAATCTTCTTTGCGAAGTTTAACGACGAAGTAACATCGGCTCTTATGCAATAATATAACGCCATCAGGCCGCGCAGTATTTGGGCGGCCTGATGCAAACCTCGTCTTTGGCATATTAGGACTGTCTTTTCGATGACCCAGAGCGAAAACATCCTTCCCACCGCGCCGTCGGAATCCGTGCCTCCGCTGGCCATTCGTATTATAGACCGCATGAGCATGGTCTTCACTTATGGCGCCACTATTGGGCTGGTTATGCTCGCGCTGACCATCTTTGTGGATGTCATTGGCCGGGCATTCTTGAACGCGCCACTGCCCGGTACATTGGAGACAACCGCCTATTGGTGGATGCCAGTGCTCACCCTGCTGGCCTTTGCCGAAACTGAGCGTCGTCAAGAGCACATAAAAGTAACAATTTTGCTCGATGCGCTGCCCAGGCGCCTGCGTCAACTGGTCGAAGGGTCATTTGGTATTTTGGCCACCTGTCTGCTTTTTGCCATGGCCTATTACACGCTGATTGATGCGCTAGAGAGCACCCGCTACCGAACCGTGACAGCCTCCTCACCCCCGGTCGCAATCTGGCCGTTTAAATATGTCGCAGTTGCCGGGGTTTTGATGATTGCGCTGCAGGTTGCAGCAACCACCTACCGTCATTTTACCGGCGCCTATCCGCAGGCAAAAAATACCGCGAATGAGGCAGACTGAATATGACGGACCCAATATCACAGACCGCGCTCTTCCCGCGTTCCCACCGTACCGCAATCGGCATTTTTATGATCAGTTTGGTCATCGTTTTTGGTGCCGTCGGCGCTATGCTGTTCCTTGATCTCTCCAAACACATGATCGGTGGTCTGGTCATTGTGCTGAGCATTGTTTTGCTCCTCATGGGCATACCTGTCGGCATCGCCATGTTGGGTGCGGCTTTGGTTGGCCTTTGGGCGCTGAGCGGGGGCAGGGTTGTTACCTCTACCATGGAATCTGCCGCTTATGATGCCGCCGAGTCGTGGTCATACAGCGTTATCCCGATGTTTATCCTTATGGGAATGATCCTGTGGAAGTCGGGGTTAACGGCTTCGGCTTTTGAAACCGCCCGTAGATGGCTTGGTTGGATGCCCGGCGGTCTGGCTGTGGCCACAAACTTTGCCGGCGCGGCGTTGGCCGCCAGCAGCGGCAGCACAATTGGCATTACCTATGCGCTCGGCCGGGTGTCTATCCCCGAAATGCTAAAGTCAGGCTACCACCCGCAGCTTGCCGTTGGCAGCGTTGCCGCCGCAGGCACGCTTGGGCAGATAATCCCGCCCAGCCTTCTGCTTGTGGTCTATGCGGGGGCGGCTTCGGTGCCGGTTGGTCCTCAGCTTCTTGCTGGGGTGGTTCCGGGGATTATACTCGCATTGTCATTCGCGCTGATGATCATCATACGCGCCATCATCAACCCGTCCTTCGCGCCGCGTGTTGATATGAGTGGCGTCACATGGCGCATGCGGTTCAGTGCGCTTGTCAGCATTATTCCAATCGCGATCGTTGTTGTTGTGGTTATAGGCGGCCTGCTTGGCGGCATATTCACGACCACAGAGGCCGGCGTATTTGGCATGATAACAGCGCTGATTTTGGGAGTATTCCACCAACGTCGCGGCGGACAATCATGGGCTGATGTGCGCCGCATGGTTGCGAGTTCGGTGACAGGCGCTTTGACCGGCACAGCGTCGGTATTCTTGCTGATTGTGGGCGTTGTTGTGCTCACCCGCGCAATGGCGCTGAGCCAAGTGCCCAATGCTTTGGCGCAAGGTATCGTTGATATGGGCTTTGGCCGCGTCCAGCTTTTGCTGGTGCTCGTTCTCGTCTACCTCTTTCTCGGCATGTTCATGGATACATTGGCGATGATGCTACTGACCATACCGGTCTTGCTAACGCCGCTGGCGGCGGTCGGCGTTGACCCACTTTGGTTTGGTGTGTTTATTGTGATCATGGCGGAGGTTGGGCTCCTAACCCCACCACTTGGCATTTTGTCATTCATTGTTCACCGGATTGCAATGGACCCAGAAACCAATCTGGGCCAAGAGATCACGCTTGGCACGGTGTTCAAAGGTGTGGCTCCATTTGCCCTAACAGCAATGGCCGTTCTTTTACTTTTGATTTTCGTGCCATCAATTGTGACATGGCTGCCGGGGGCGAGTTCAGGTTACTAACAGTGCAGGCTAACCCCTTATTGGCGCAAACATCCGTATTGTGTTTGTGCGGCATTCACGGCCGACTTTGCGTCTGGCAAACGGTGGCGAAAAAATTTCAATTTGCTGAATAATCCAGCAGACTATGGAATGCATGGCTATTTGGAGGTATTGTGTGCCAGCATAATATTCACGGCCCACGCTGAACTAGCCCAAGGCAAGGCCACGCAACATTGTTATTGGAATCAATAAATGTGGCAAGTGGGCTAATGTTCCGGCAATTATTGGGTCGGTGATAGCGAACCCTGGTCGCCTCCCCAAATAGCCGAACTAAATGGATGACTATATCGATGCGGCTGGCGCATGTACACATTTTAATGTCATAGGGCAAATGAAATGCTTCAGGGTTACTCGTTGTTTAGTCCCGGCATCAGGTAGCTCAGGTTTAGGATGAATCGATCTGGCTCAGAAGTCCGGATTTTGCAGATGTATTCGTAAGGCGTGAGGCTGTTGAGTGTTTTGAGGCGGCGCACGTAATTGTACAATAGTCCCATTATCATTTCCCTCACTCTATCAGATCAGGGTGAACGAAAATTCACCGATCCCGTCC
>JAESRD010000210.1 GCA_016764835.1 Paracoccaceae bacterium
ACCCTGGAATCGAACCAGGCGTGCGTCTCCGCGAGGGAGTTACAGTCCCTTGCCACACCTTGCGGCCTGTCGCCCAGCCTTTGGCGTGAATAGGCGGCGGCCTGCGGCGCGTCAACTGCTAAAAGACGGGTTTGGGGCTGTTTGTTCTGACTTTTTGCTGGGGCAAGATAGACTGGGCATTTTTAGCATGATCAGGTAGGGCAGGGCGCTGGCATTTGAGCCGGCAAAAGGAGCGCAGATGAAAAAGCCACAATGGGTCGTTGAGAAGGGGCAAGCCAAGCGGGCTTCGGCCAAGGAAACGCTGTGGCTGTTTGGTTTGCATGCGGTGCGTGATGCGCTGGAAAACCCAAAACGCGAGAAGTTGCGGCTGGTTTTGACCCCCAATGCCGCCATAAAGCTGGAAGAGGCTGTGACGGTCTCTGGGATGGAGCCTGAGATACAGGAGCCGCGCCGGTTTGATGTACCACTTGATCAGGGCTCTGTGCATCAGGGCGCTGCACTTGAGGTAAAGCCGCTGGCATGGGGCGGTCTTGAAGAGGTGGCTGTTGGGGGTGGCGCAGATGACCGGCCCGCGCGGCTGGTGCTGCTCGACCGTGTGAGTGATCCGCATAATGTTGGGGCGATATTGCGCTCGGCTGAGGTTTTTGGTGCGCGGGCGGTTATTGGCGTGCAGCGGCATTCTGCGCCTGAAACGGGTGCGCTGGCCAAGGCGGCGAGCGGGGCGCTGGAGCGGCAACCATATTTGCGGGTGCGCAATTTGGCCACGGCGATGGAGCAGCTCAAACAGATGGGCTATTTGCTGGTCGGGTTGGACGGCGAGGCTGAGATGGGCATCAATACCGCCCTTGACGGCAAGCGTGACCGGCCTGTGGCGCTGGTTTTGGGGGCCGAGGGGCCGGGGCTGCGGGCACTGACCAAAGAGACCTGCGACTATCTGGTGCGGATTGATGCAGCGGGCGGATTTGGCTCGCTGAACGTGTCTAATGCGGCGGCTGTGGCTTTGTTCGCAGCGCAGCCAGAGGCCTAGACGGGCTGAATTGTTACTGGTTTAGTCGGCTGGGGCACCCGCGCCTGAGGCGACGCCCGCCCGCCAGACCAGAGGGTCGAATGCTAACTATTTAGCAGTATGCTGTTGAAAACTCCCAATAATAGCGGGTTTCCAACAGCGTTATTCCGCGCCATTATGGTGGCGCGACGGTGACAATGCGGTCACACCTTGGCGAGGGGGATAGGCAAAGCCCGCCGAAATGCGCATTTTAGGACAACACCTGCTCGTAGATGAGGAACGAAGATGACATTGATCAGCCGCCGCAAATTGCTTGGCGCCATAGGGCTTGCGCCTCTTGCGCTTACCATGCCCCGTTTGGCCGCTGCCGCCAGCCCTGAAGTGTTTTCTGACGCTGGTTTGGCGATACGCGGCTATGACCCGGTGGCGTATTTCACCCAAAGTGCACCAGTGTTGGGCATGGCCGAATATGCGCTGATGTGGCGCGGCACGATGTGGCATTTTGCCAGTGCAGCATCGATGGAAGCCTTTGAGATGAACCCGGAAGCCTATGCGCCGCAATATGGCGGCTATTGTGCATTTGCTATGTCACGCGGGGCGATTGCGACCACGGTTCCCGAGGCCTGGACCATTTATGAGGACCGGCTTTACCTGAACTATTCAGACTTTGTGCGCGGGCAGTGGAGCAATGATATTCCGGGCAATATAGAGCTGGCCAATGGCTACTGGCCGGGTATTTTGGACGCATAGGGCTGATCACGAAGCGGAGAGGCTGCGTTGAAATCTGCGCCTACGCCACCATATCTTACATGTGTAGTGTGGTTTGGAACGGCCACGCAAAAGAACACTGTCCCTCGTTCTCCCCCCGCCTTAAGCGCCCGGACCTGTTCCGGGCGTTTTTTCATGAGGAACGGCTGGCTTTCTCAGCCAAGCCAGATTGCCCGGTGCGGCTGGCCAGTTCGGCTTCGATATCGGCCAGTGAGACGCCGCGCGCGGCGCACATGACCAACAGGTGGTAGAGCACATCGGCGGCCTCGGATGTTAGCCGGGCTTTGTCGCCTTTGACCGCTTCGATGATCGCCTCTATGGCCTCTTCGCCAAACTTCTCGGCGCATTTCTCTGGGCCTTTGGCCAGTAGTTTTGCCGTCCAGCTGCTGGCTGGGTCGGCGGTTTTGCGGGCTTCGATGCTTGCGGCGAGGGCGATGAGGCTCATAGGGTATATCTCTGGTTAATGGGGGCGCACGGCGACGCCAGCGGCGGCCATATGGGCTTTGGCTTCGGCAATAGAATATGTGCCGAAGTGGAAGATGGAGGCGGCGAGCACGGCGCTGGCATGGCCTTCGGTGACACCTTGCACCAAGTGGTCAAGCGTGCCGACACCACCAGAGGCAATAACCGGGACCGCCACCGCGTCGGCAATCGCCCGGGTTAGCGGGATGTTATAGCCAGCCTTGGTGCCGTCGCGGTCCATCGAGGTAAGCAAAATTTCGCCAGCGCCTTTGGCGACGACGGTTTTGGCAAACTCCACAGCGTCTATGCCGGTGGCGCGCCGCCCGCCATGGGTGAAGATCTCCCATTTGCCGGGGGCCACTGTTTTGGCATCTATGGCGCAGACAATGCATTGCGAGCCAAACCGCAAGGCCGCTTCGCGCAGCACGTCGGGGTTGGCCACGGCGGCAGAGTTGAACGACACTTTGTCAGCGCCCGCGAGCAGCAAGGCGCGGACATCATGATGCGTGCGCACCCCGCCGCCGACGGTGAGCGGCATGTAAACACTCTCGGCCGTCCGGGTGACCAGATCAAACATGGTGTCGCGGTTTTCCTCCGTCGCCATTATGTCGAGAAAGCACAGCTCATCGGCGCCGGCAGCGTCATAGGCGCGGGCGGCATCGACAGGGTCACCGGCATCGACAAGATCAACAAAGTTGACACCTTTGACCACACGGCCATTGGCGACATCAAGGCAGGGGATGATCCGGGTTTTCAGCATGAAGGCGGCTCCTGTGGTCGATGTTTCTATGGGTGATGTTTCTTAGGGCGTATGTTTTAGGCGAGCGCTGTCAGCGCCTCGGCCAGATCAATAGCGCCATCATAGAGCGCGCGGCCAGAGATTGCGCCCTCAATCACGCCGGTGGCTTTGAGCGCTTGCAGATCGGCCAGTGACGAGACCCCGCCTGAGGCGATGACCGGGATGGTGACGGCGCGGGCGAGGGCTTCGGTGCTGGCGATGTTTGGGCCTTTCATGGCCCCGTCGCGCAAAATATCGGTGTAGATGATCGCCGCGACGCCTGCATCTTCGAAAGAGCGGGCCAGATCGGTGACATCAATATCGGTCTCATTGGCCCAGCCTTTGGTGGCGACTTTGCCATTGCGCGCATCAATGCCAACAGCGACTTGGCCGGGAAAGGCGCGGGCGGCCTCGCGCACAAGGTCTGGGTTTTCAACAGCGACCGTGCCGAGGATAACACGGGCTAGGCCTTTGCTCAGCCAACGCTCGATTGTGGCCATGTCGCGGATACCGCCGCCAAGCTGGGCAGGCACATCGCATGACGCCAAGATAGCCTCGACCGGGGCCGCATTAACCGGAGCGCCCGCGAAAGCGCCGTTGAGGTCTACCAAATGCAGCCAGCTGCATCCGGCATCGACAAAGTCGCGGGCTTGGGCGGCCGGGTCATCGTTAAACACTGTGGCTTGGCCCATTTCGCCGTGGACCAAACGCACGGCTT
Source organism: Paracoccaceae bacterium (assembly GCA_016764835.1). Next base: position 3,733 of record JAESRD010000210.1, read on the forward strand.
GGCCGTCTTTTAAGTCGATTGCCGGGTAAAGGATCATTGGCCGCTCCTGAGTTTTATGCGACACGCCCAAACGCAGACGCAGACGCAAAGTGTTGGCTTGGCTTTGCCATGTGGCAGCGCCCAATGCAACGCGACCCTGCGTAAGACTTGATCATAGCGGGGTTGAGCGGGCAGTATTGTGCAACACGAAGAGGAGGAACAACATGAAACGGATACTTTTGGGCTTTATTGGCCTGATCGCCATGGCGGGTGCAGCATTGGCTGACCCGATTGAGGGGCTTTGGCAGACTGAGGTTGATGACGGCTCTTATGCGCTGGTCAGGGTTTCGCCCTGTGGGGCTGCGTATTGCGGCGTCATCGAGCGCACATTTGACGGCACGGGTGAATATCAGTCCGAAAATCTCGGGCGTCAGATTATTATCAACATGGCGCCTGCGGGCGGCACTGATTATGAGGGCCAAGTTTGGCGGCCCTCGAATGATAAGATCTATATTGGCAAGATAACTCTTACTGGCGACAATATGCGCTTGCGCGGCTGTGTTGCTGGTGGGCTATTTTGTGCGGCCCAAGCTTGGACCCGCGCTAACTAATACCCGCGCTAACCAATAGATGTGGGCCGGAGTGATCCGGCCCCTTCTAGGGGTTCCAACTTAGGAAATTTGCAATCATCCGCAGCCCGGTTGCTTGGCTTTTCTCGGGGTGAAACTGCATGCCAGCCACATTGCCCTTTGCAACTATCGCGGTGATCTGTTGGCCATAGTCAACATAGGCCAGCCTGTCGGCTGGATTGGCCACAGAAAACTGCCAGGAATGCACGAAATATACGTGTTCACCGCTGCTCACCCCGGCAAGCAGCGGATGCGGCCGCTCGATCACCAGATCATTCCAGCCCATATGTGGCACTTTGAGCTGCGCCTCATTTGGCCCTGAGCCGGGCTCAATATGGACAATATCGCCGCCGATCCAGTCCAGCCCCGGTGTCTCTTCATATTCATGCCCGCGTGTGGCCAATAGCTGCAAGCCAACGCAGATGCCAAGGAACGGCACGCCGCGGCCATGCACGGCGGTTTCCAGCGCCTCGGTCATGCCGTCTACTGCGCGCAGAGCGGCGGCGCAGGCCGGAAAGGCCCCATCGCCGGGCAGCACGATCCGGTCGGCTTTGGCCACCAGATCAGGGTCGGCGGTGACGATAACGTCGCCCGCGCCCACCTCACCTGCCATTAGCTCAAAGGCTTTTTGCGCCGAGTGCAGGTTGCCGCTTTCATAGTCGATCAGAACGATTGTCACAGCATGCCCTTGGTTGATGGAATAGCATCAGCGCGGCGCGGATCAGGCTCTACAGCTTTGCGCAGCGCGCGGGCGACGGCTTTGAACGCGGCCTCGGCAATGTGGTGGCTGTTAAAACCGTGCAGCCGGTCAATATGCAGGGTGATGCCGCCATGGGTGCTGAGCGCTTGGAAGAACTCGCGCACCAGCTCAGTGTCAAACGTGCCGATCTTGGCGGTTGGCATATCGAGATTGCAGATCAAGTAGGGTCGGCCCGAGAGGTCCAACGCGCAGCGGATCTGTGCGTCATCCATGGCCAAATGGCACGACCCGTAGCGGCGGATGCCACGCTTGTCGCCCAGAGCAGCCGTGAGCGCTTGGCCCAGTGCAATGCCGCAATCTTCAACCGTGTGGTGGTCGTCAATATGCAGATCACCCGTGGCGCGGATGGTCATGTCAATCAGCGCGTGGCGCGACAGCTGGTCAAGCATATGATCAAAGAAACCAATGCCGGTTTGGTTGGAATAGATGCCAGTGCCATCGAGGTTGATTTCGACAGAAATATCGGTTTCCGCGGTTTTGCGGCTGATTTTTGCGGTCCTCATCGGGGTCTCCGTGAATTGGTGTTAGCTGGCCAAGAGGCCGCAGAGATGACGCATGGCGAGCGCGTAGCCGTTAATGCCAAGGCCGATGATGATGCCATCAGCGCGGGCGGACACATAAGAATGGTTCCGGAACGGCTCGCGTTTATGAATGTTCGAGATATGCACCTCGATCACCGGGCCATCAAATGTATTGAGGGCATCGAAGACAGCGACCGAGGTATGCGTCAGCGCGGCAGCATTGATGATAATGCCGCTGGCCTCTTGCCGCGCGGCTTGGATCATATCAACCAATGTGCCTTCATGGTTGGACTGGAGCATGGTCACGCCAAGCCCCTGCTCCGCGCCGATGGCGGCACAATCGCGCTCGACATCGGCCAAGGTGGCGGTGCCGTATATCTCTGGCTGGCGTTGGCCCAACAGGTTCAGGTTCGGCCCGTTGATGATATGGATCATTGGTTTCATATGCCGCTCCACAGGGTTATGTGCACGGGCTTCGCAGATGCGGGCGAGGCGGGCAAGGGGCGCAGGCCTGTTGAGGCCGATCTGTGACGGATGAAGGTCACATTTGTCTTGTGCTTGCATCAAAGGGAGCCAGCCGCAATAGTCCGGACAATTGCACCGCTGGGATGAAAATGCATATTTTTGGCATCGCCATGAGAAAACTAGCCATGAGGAAAATAGGGGCGGCGCTGTTGCTGGCTGTGCTTTTTGGCGGGGCGCTGCGGGCGGAGCCGTTGCGGGTCTTTGCCGCCGCTTCGCTGGGCGGTGCGCTTGATGAGGCGGCCGCGCTTTGGCAAGAGCAGGGCGGCGTGCCTGTGCTGACCGTTTATGCCAGTTCTGCGCTTCTGGCGCGCCAGATTGCCGCTGGAGCTCCGGCCGATATTTTCATATCGGCCAATGTTGATTGGATGGACTTTCTTGAGGATCAGGGGCTGCTCGCGCCAGACACGCGGTTGGATTTGCTGGGCAATGAGCTTGTGCTGATTGGCCCTGCGGCGGGGCAA
>JAESRD010000211.1 GCA_016764835.1 Paracoccaceae bacterium
AAGTCGGCCCCGGCCCCGGCGGGCTGACCCGCGGGCTTTTGGCCGCTGGCGCGCGCAAAGTTCTGGCGATTGAGAAAGATGAGCGCTGTCTGGCCGCCCTTGAAGAGATTGCCCAGGCCTGCCCCGGCAGGCTCGAAGTGCTGAGTGGCGATGCGCTGCAAATTGACCCGCTTGCTTACCTGACGCCGCCAATCAAAGTCGCCGCCAACCTGCCCTATAATATTGGCACCGAGCTGCTGATCCGCTGGATGACCCCCCCCGAATGGCCGCCATTTTGGCAATCGTTGACGCTGATGTTCCAACGTGAAGTCGCCCAACGTATTGTTGCCGCGCCGGGCTCCAAGAAATACGGGCGTTTGGCGATCATGTGCCAGTGGCGCGCCGATCCGCATATTGTCATGGACCTGCCGCCAGAGGCGTTTACCCCGCCGCCAAAAGTCTCGTCTGCCGTGGTGCATCTGACGGCTCTGCCCAGCCCGCGTTTTGAGGCCGATCCAAGGAAGCTTGAGCGGGTTGTCGCCACGGCTTTTGGTCAGCGTCGTAAAATGCTGCGCTCAGCGCTTAAGCCAATGGGCCGTGATATTGAAGATAAAATGGTTGCGGCGGGCATAAAGCCAACCGACAGGGCCGAGCAGATTGAGTTGGAGCAGTTCTGCGCCCTCGCCCGGCTGATTTAGGCGGAGATGTATTGGTTCCAGCGGGCGCGATATGCCCGCTGGAACCAATCACATAAATGCCGCCACATATTGCGGCAGCACGTTTTCTATTCTGAAACGGCCTCTGCGCCCCCATCGGCTGCGGGTGCCGGTGGGGTCTGTGCTGCTGCTGGCGCGGGGGCCGCCTGCGCGGCAACTGGATCCGGGGCAGCAGGTGCCTCGGCCGCTGCTGCGGCAGGTGCGTCTGAAGCAGTTGACTCAGATTTAGGCGCAGTATCAGCAACCGGCTTGCGCCGGGGCCGCCGCTGCCGAGGCTGGCGCTCTTTACGCGGCTGCGGCTCATCGCTGGTGGGCTGCTGGGCGCTTGGTTGCTGCACATTTGGCTCAGCCGCGCGTTCTTCTGGCGTGACCACAAGATCAGCGTTGCTCTCATTGCTCTGCTGCTGCGCTGGCGGCGTAAAGCCGGGCTGCGGCGCATTTGCCGGATCTTGGGCTGCCTCTTCTTGCGCCTTTACCCGCGCTTGGCGCTCGCGGTCCCGCTCAGCTTGGCGCTCACGGTTCTGGGCTTCTTGCTCTTCGCGGTTCTTGTCGATCTCGCGCTGTGCATTGGTCAACAGACGCTGATAATGCTCAGCATGTTGGGCAAAATCTTCGGCATGTACACGGTCATTGGCCAGCTGCGCATCGCGGTGCAGCTGGTTGTATTTCTCAACGATCTGCTGCGGGGTGCCACGGACTTTTCCGTCGGGGCCGGAGCTGTCAAACACACGGTTGACAATGCTGCCGCCCGTTGGACGGTTGTTACGGTTTTTGTTGCCCCGAGAGCGTGATTTCGATGATCTCATCTGGTCTGAATTCCGGACTGAATTTGCTGTTGGTCAAGACGTTCGGCGCGCCCTTCGCGCTCTGTCTTGGCGGTGGAAAGCCTGCTGAATATTGGCGGCATCCTAGGCGCTGAGAGCAAAAGCTATCATCGCGCCTGATGGGTTTGACTAAACCCGGTGGCGATGAAGAGCAAGCCTAAACTGGAAAAATGAGCATTTCTGGCAGTTTTGAGCCGTATTGCAGGCTGATCGCCCCGTATTAGCGGTATTAACCTATACTAGACGTCAAACGGGCTGGGCAGAACCCCGGCAACTACCCGGCCGCGGCCATCAAGATCGGGCACAATGATCGGGGCTTTAAAGCCCGCTTGCTCAACCAGCAACATAACTGCCGGTCCCTGCCCTTCGCCGATCTCTAACAATAACCTGCCGCCGGGAATAAGGTGGCGCGCCGCATTAGCGCAGATATTGCGGTAAGCGCCCAGCCCGTCAGCGCTGCCATCGGTCAGCGCCGCGCGCGGCTCCCAGTCGCGTATTTCGGGCGCCAAACTGCTTATCTCTGAAGGCGCCAGATAGGGCGGATTGGCGCATATCAGGTCAAAACTGCCCGTTACTTTCTCGAACCAGTCTGAGATGACCAACTCGGCCCGCGCGCTCAGGCCAAAGGCCGCCGCATTGGCCCGCGCCACGCTCAGCGCTGCGGGCGAAATATCGGCGCCGACGCCAAAACAGCCGGTCATCTCGGCCAGCAATGTCAGCAAAATACAGCCCGAGCCTGTGCCAAGGTCGAGCACCCGCTCAAAGGGCTGCGACAGGGCGGCCTCGATCAGGGTTTCGGTCTCTGGGCGCGGGTCGAGCACCTCTGATGAGACAATGAAATCACGGCTGTAGAACATGCGTTTGCCGGTCAGGTGCGATACGGGTTCGCGCTTGAGGCGGCGCTCGATTAGCGCATCAAAGCTTTGCTGCGCCTCGGTGCTTACCGGCTCTGGCAGAGCCAGCGTCAGCCGCCCCGCCGCCAGCCCCAACGCATGGGCAAACAACCTGCGCGCATCGCCGCTGGCCTCGGGAACCCCGGCCTCGGTCAGCGCTCTTGTCGCGCGCAACAGAACGATCGAGCCGGTGTCTTGGCTCATCCGCCCTCTTCCATCTGGGCCAGCAGCCGCGCCTGCGCATGGGCGGCCAGCGCGTCGATTATCTCATCGAGATCACCGGCAATGATCTGGTCGAGCCGGTACAGGGTCAGGTTTATCCGGTGGTCGGTTAGCCGGCCTTGCGGGTAGTTATAGGTGCGAATACGCTCTGAGCGGTCGCCCGAGCCGATCTGCAATTTGCGGTCAGCCGAGCGCGCGCCGTCAATCTTGCTGCGCTCCATGTCAAACAGCCGCGAGCGCAGCACTTCCATCGCCAGCTCACGGTTACGGTGCTGCGACTTTTGCGATGATGTGACGACAATGCCGCTGGGCATATGGGTGATCCGCACCGCAGAATCGGTGGTGTTGACGTGTTGACCACCAGCGCCACTGGCCCGCATCGTATCAATCCGAATGTCACCGGGGGCAATATCAATGTCGATCTTCTCAGCCTCGGGCAGCACCGCTACCGTGGCCGCTGACGTGTGTATCCGGCCGCCGCTCTCGGTGTCGGGCACGCGCTGCACCCGGTGCACACCGCTTTCATATTTGAGCCGAGCAAAGACGTTTTTACCCGAAACCCGGGCCGTGACCTCTTTGATACCGCCAATCTCGCTGGTCTGCTCTTCGATAATGTCGAAGTCCCAGCCCTTTTTTTCGCAGTAGCGCTGATACATGCGCAACAGATCGGCGGCAAACAGACCGGCCTCGTCGCCGCCCGTGCCGGGCCTGATCTCGAGCATTGCCGGTTTGCCGTCAGCCGCGTCGCGCGGCAGCAAAGCCAGCTGAAGCGCTGCTTCGGCCTCGGCCAGTTGGGTCTTGAGCAGCGGCAATTCTTCCGCCGCCAGTTCGCGCATCTCCGGGTCAGACATCAGCTCTTGCGTGCTTGCATAATCTTCGACCAGCGCGCGCCAGCCGTTGATCTTGTCAACCACCGGGTTCAGCTCGGCATATTCGCGGCTGAGCGACACAATCTCTTGGCCGCTGGCACCGCTGGCAAGTTTCGCCTCCAAGAACTGAAAGCGGTCGATAATCTGGTCTGTTGTATCTTGTGGGATCATCCGAGCGGTGTCCCGTATCTGCGCAGTGGGGTCAAGGCTGGCTTTGGCGGCGGCGGGGGTAAAGCGCGCGGCACACCAGCTCTATGGCCACATGTGCAGCCGCAATCGCCGTGGCAAGGTCACGCGCGCCGCGCCGGGCAAACGCCTCACCTGCTCTCGATTTTGCATCGATAAAGACCATGAGCCGCTCCTTGCCACTTCAGACTAAAACTTGCTCAACAAGCCGGGCAAAGAAGCTCGCGCCATACGGCGTGGTCTCGTCGTTAAAATCAAAACTTTGGTGATGCAGGTTGGCGCTGTCGCCATTGCCAATAAACAAATAGGCCCCCGGTCGAGCCAATAGCATATAAGCAAAATCTTCGCCCCCCATCTCGACCGGCGGCTTTTCATTCACCGCCAGACCGACCGAAAGCGCAGCCGTAATCGCCTTCTCAGCGCAGGCCCGGTTGTTGATCGTCGCAGGTTCGCAGATCTCATAGTCGAGCACAACTTCGACATCAAAACTCGTGGCCAGCCCGGCGCAGATTTCAGCCATCCGCTGCTGTACCATTGCCTGTACTTTGGGGTCAAAGCTGCGCACCGTGCCGTTGATCATCGCCACCTCGGGCGTGATATTGTCGGCGCTGCCCGCATGGAATTGCGTGACTGCGACAACCAGATCATCAAGCGCATAATTGTTGCGACTAACAATGGTTTGGATCGCTTGGACAATGGCGCAGGCCGCCACAATCGGGTCGCGGGTTTCATGCGGATAGGCACCGTGGCCGCCACGGCCCTTGATATCTATGGTAAAACTGTCGATCCCGGCCATAACCGCACCTTTGGAGGCATAAAATTCACCAACCGGCGTGCCGGGCATATTATGCAGGGCATAGACCTCTTCAATCTCGAAGCGCTCCAAAATGCCCTCGTCGATCATTACTTTGGCACCGGAGCCAAACTCTTCGGCGGGCTGAAAGATCAGCGCGACTGTGCCAGCAAAATTACGGGTCTCGGCCAGATAGCGTGCGGCCCCCAGCAACATGGTTGTGTGGCCGTCATGGCCGCAAGCATGCATGGCGCCGGGGATTTGCGACGCGTAGTCAAGCCCGGTGGCTTCTTGCATCGGCAGCGCGTCCATATCGGCCCGCAAAGCAATGGTCCGCCCCGGTCTTTGGCCGTGGATCAGCGCGACGATGCCGCTTTGGGCTATGCCTTCATGGATTGCATCTACGCCAAAGCCGCGCAGTTTCTCGGCGACAAAAGCCGCCGTTTTGTGACAGTCAAACCGGGTTTCAGGCTGGCTATGCAGCAGCTGCCGCCATGCCGCCAGCTCGGGCGCATGATCAGCAATTGTGTTGAGAACGGGCATGGTTGGACTCCGGCCAAAGGAACAATAGAGTGAGCTAATGGCAAAGCACGGAGGCAAGCAATGGGCAGCGGGCAAAAAAACGATGACGCGGCACAACAGATCAACCGGTTGATCACGATAATGGCCCGGCTGCGCGACAAAGACAGCGGCTGTCCGTGGGATATTGAGCAAGATTTCGGCTCAATTGCGCCCTATACGATCGAAGAAGCCTATGAGGTTCTCGACGCGATTGAGCGCGCCGATTGGCCTGATCTTGAGGGCGAGCTGGGTGATTTGCTGCTGCAATGTGTATTTCACGCGCAGATGGGTGCCGAGGCCGGGTTGTTTGATCTGGCCAGCATCGCCCGCGCGATTTGCGACAAGATGGTCGCCCGCCATCCGCATGTATTTGGCGATGAGAGCCGCGATAAATCTGCGGCCCAACAAACCGTTGATTGGGAAAAGATCAAATCGGCCGAGCGGGCTGGCCGCAATGAGGGCGGCGCTTTGGACGGTGTGGCGCTGGCACTGCCCGCGCTAATGCGGGCGGCAAAGTTGCAAAAACGCGCAGCCCGTGTCGGGTTTGATTGGCCCGAAACCGCCCAAGTGCTTGATAAGATCGCCGAAGAATCGGCCGAACTGGTCGAGGCCCATGCAACACTCACCGCCGATGAGGTAGAAGAAGAGATGGGTGATCTTTTGTTCGTTATGGCCAACTTGGCCCGCCATTTAGAGGTTGATCCAGAGGCAGCACTCCGCCGCGCCAATGCAAAATTCACCCGACGGTTCAATGTTATAGAGAGAGAGCTTCGTGCGGCTGGATCTTCGCCGGCGCAAAGCACACTCGAAGAAATGGATGCGATTTGGAACAAGGTTCGCGCCGCAGATAAACTCAAATCCTGATCGCAAAATCACCAGAGCCATCCTTGACCTGACTAAATTAGTCAGGTTTAAGCTGGATGGAAATCTGGAGAATCCTATGAAAATGCGTAGCCTTGTAATTTCAGCGCTTATCAGCGCTGTTGCCCTGCCTGTTGCCGCCGATGTAAACATCTATACCACCCGCCAGCCAGAGTTGATCCAGCCAGTGATTGACGGGTTTACCGCGCAAACCGGTATCGCCGTTAACATCGCCTTTGTTCAAGAAGGTCTGATCGAACGGCTCAAGGCTGAGGGCGCACGTTCGCCTGCGGATCTGGTGATGACTGTTGATATTGCCAATCTGCAAAAGATCGTCGATGCCGATGTCATCCAGCAAGTTTCCTCTGACATTATTGATGCCGCCGTGCCCGCCACCCTGCGCAGCCCCGACGGCCTTTGGTTTGGCCTGACCACCCGCGCCCGGATCATCTATGCCAGCCGCGACCGTGTCGCTGACGGCGAAGTGACAACATATGAAGATCTGGCATCGCCCGCTTGGCAGGGTCGTATTTGCACCCGCTCGGGCACCCATAACTATAATCTAGCGCTGATGGCCGCCGTTATCGCCCATCACGGTGAAGAATACGCAGCTGAATGGGCCGCTGGCCTGCATGATAATCTGGCCCGCAAGCCAGAGGGCAATGACCGCGCGCAGGTAAAAGCCATTTGGGCCGGCGAATGCGATATCTCTCTGGGCAACACCTATTATATGGGCCAAATGCTGGCCGACCCTGAGCAAGTGCCATGGGCCGACGCCGTGCGCATCATCTTCCCCGTATTTGAAGATGGCGGCACGCATGTAAACATCTCGGGCATCGCCATGACCAAGGCGGCACCAAACCGCGCAGAGGCCTTGCAGCTGATGGAATATCTGGTCTCGCCTGAGGCGCAGACGATCTATGCCAGCGAAAACACCGAATATCCGGTACTTGAGAGCGCAGAAGTATCTGAGCTGGTCGCAAGCTGGGGCAGCTTTGAGGCAGACAATGTTGACCTTGCCGAGCTGGCAGGCCACCGCGCTGCGGCATTGCGGATCATGGAAGAGGTTGATTTCGACGGTTAATTTTGCGGTTTAAGACCCAATACATTTAACACCAAAAGCACAAGAGAGCGGTTTGTTCCGCTCTCTTTTTTTAATGCGATATCGCTTATCCGCCCGCTTTTTCTGCCAGTCCCAACCACTCTTCTTCGGCCTCGATCAGCGCCGTTTGCCGCGCAACCAGTGCCTCATTTGCCTTGGCAAATTTCACCGGTTGTTTGCCAAACAAATCAGGGTCGGCCATCAGCTGTTCGAGCTTGGCAATCTCAGCTTCCAGCCTGGAAATCAGCTTCGGCAATTCTTCCAAACGGTGGGTTTGAGTAAAACTTAGCCCGCCTGATTTGGCGGCTTTGCTTGGTGCGGGCTCAGCCTTGCGCGGGCTTGCCTTGGCCTGTTTCTTCTTTTCAGCTGCATCCCTGCCGCGTTGGGTTTGGTAATCAGTCCAACCGCCAGCATAGACCACCGCCGTGCCGTCGCCCTCCATGGCAATCGTCGTATCGGCCACCCGGTCAATAAAGTCACGGTCGTGGCTGACCAAAATAACAGTGCCCTCATATTCGCCAAGCACATCTTGCAGCAGATCGAGCGTCTCAACATCAAGATCATTTGTCGGCTCATCGAGCACCAAGAAGTTGGATTGGCGCGCCATGATTCGGGCCAGTAAAAGACGGGCCTTTTCGCCGCCAGACAGCGAGCGCACCGGGGCGCGGGCCTGATAATCATCAAACAAAAACTCTTTGAGGTAGCCGACAACATGGCGCGGATTGCCGCGTACCATGACTTGGTCAGACCGCCCCGGTGAGGCCATATCCGGGTCTGATGTCAGGTTTTCCCACAGGCTCAGATCAAGCCGCAAAGCCGAGCGTGATTGGTCGAAATAAGCGGTTTCCAGCTTTGAGCCGTGCTTAATCGTGCCAGTATCAGGCTCTAACTCGCCCAAGAGCAGCCGCACCAATGTGGTTTTGCCAACGCCGTTGGGGCCGACAAGAGCGATCCTGTCGCCGCGCTGCACCGTTAGACTGAAATCTGTCAGCAGCTGTTTGCCGCCCAGATTGATGCTAATGTTCTTGGCCTCAATAACTTTGCGGCCCGATGCTTGGCCACCGTCGAGCTTCAGCCCCGCCGTGCCCTTGCGCCGGATCATGTTTGACCGCTCTGCCCGCAGGTCTTTGAGCGCCCGCACCCGGCCCATATTGCGCTTGCGCCGGGCGGATATGCCCTCAACAGCCCAACGGCCCTCGGCTTTAATCTTGCGATCAAGTTTATGGCGCGACACGTCTTCTTCTTCAAAAATCTTATCACGCCAGCTTTCAAAGGCACCAAAGCCCTGCTCTTGGCGGCGCATAACACCGCGATCAACCCAAAGCGTGGCCCGGGTCAGATTGCGTAAAAACGCGCGGTCATGGCTGATGAGGATGAAACTTTTGCTGGTATTGCGCAGGGCCTCCTCCAGCCAAGATATCGCGGTGATATCAAGGTGGTTGGTCGGCTCATCGAGCAACATCAGATCTGGGTCTTGGGCGATAAGCCGGGCAATCGCCGCGCGCCGCTTTTCGCCACCAGAGGCAGCACTCGAAGGGCGGTCGAGATCAAAGCTCAGGCCTTCGGCAACGATTTCAACGAGGTAGCGCTCATCTGGGTCGATTTCACCGGCGGCGTAGTCACCCAGTGTCTCGTAGTCGCTCAGGTCTGGGTCTTGCTCAAGATAGCCGACTGAGACGCCAGATGCGACAGTGCGCGCGCCTTTGTCCGGCTCTATCAACCCGGCCATAACCTTGAGCAGGGTCGATTTGCCAGAGCCGTTGCGGCCGACAAGCGCGGCGCGGTCGCCGGCTTGTACGGTCAGCGACAGGGTGTCGAGAATTGGATCACCACCAAAGGTCAGTGAAACATCGGAGAGCTGTAAAAGGGGTGCACGTGCCATGAGGCGTGGGCTATTGCCCCGCGCGCCAAGGTGCAAGCCCCATTGCGCCTAGCCGGGCGTGTTTACGGCTGCGCGCAGCGCTTTAGCCCGACGCGCCGGGATTGCGCTGATCTCAAGCCCGGTAAAAACATGCAGCGTGCCGAGCTGGTGGTCCATCACCGCATGATCGCTGACCCAACCGCCCATGGCCAGATAGCTGCGCAAAAGCGGCGGCATGGCTCGCAGGGCTTGTTTCATGTCGGGCTTATGTTGACTGAAGTGCACAATCTCAGGCGCTTTGACCTGTGGTTGCCAGTTTGCCGGGGCCAAATGCCGGGCATGGAGCAGTGCGAATGTTTCGCGGTAGCGCCCGGCATCGGTGCCCGCAAATGACGAACAGCCAAAGAGCAGCTCAGCCTGCGCATCATCAACAAACCGGGCCATCGCCGCCCAAGCCACGCGCAAAATATCGAGGTCGCTATAAGCGGGGTTGGTGCAGAACCTGCCGATTTCGACCATTGGGCGGCCGATGCTCATGAGCGCTGTCAGCTCGTAGAACTGCGCCGCGTAGCTTTGGCCAATGTCGCGGCCCTGCGCCAGTGCCAGCAGCCGAAAGCAGCAGACCAACGCCCCGGTCCTGTCTTCGACCAGAACATGCTGGCAAATTTGGTCAAAACCATCGGTGTCATCTGTGCCAAAGCAACGGCGGCGCAGGGCTTTGCAGTGCTCAATATCCGCCGGGCCGTCCGCCAGCCGTGCCGTGTAGCGCTCGGTTTGAAACAGCGTCATATGCGTCATCAGACCCCTCCTTAGCGACGATTGGCTCACCGCGTGGTCAGGATCTATTCGCTGCCCAGCAAACTACCGGCATCAAAGTTACCAATCGCGCCCATGAGTTGGCGCAGGAAGGTCACGTCTTGAATATTATCATCCGTTACCCGGCGCGACAGCGTCACCACTTGGCCGTCTTCGAGGCCAAACAGCTCTATGTTTTGCACAACATCTTGGGCATCAAAACTGATCGCCAGTACCTGACGCTCTATTTCTTGTGGGGCCAACGGGCCAAAATGGCGGAACCGGCTCGACACATAGTAAAAGCCAGACCCGTCCAAGACCCCGCCCGAGGTCGGCGTGCCAACTTGCTCGGCGACCGACTGGCGGGTGTCGGATCCGACGACAATAAGCGCCAGATCATCATCTGACGGCATATAACCGTGGTTGCGGTAAATTGGGGTACAGGCGCTGGCCAAAAGCAGTAAACCGATGACCATTAGCCGAAAATTACGACCTGTATCCGCAAGATGCTGTAGCGCACCGTACCAATTGCCCATGAATTTGCCCCCTTGTCTTAGCACAGCGTGCCTTCTATCCGGCATACACACCGGCAGGCTGCTGTTCAAGAAAGGATACCAACGTGCACCCGATCTCAGAGCAATTGATAAGGCTCAGCCAGCAAACCAGCCATAAACCGCTGGAATTTGCGATAAAGCCCGGCCCAGATGAGCGCCACGCCATTGCCAGCAAGCTTGGCATTCTTAGGCTGCGCAAGCTGACATTTACCGGCACGCTAACGGCTGTTGGCAAATCTGACTGGCAGTTGGCCGCCAAAATGGGCGCCACGGCGGTGCAAGAATGTGTGGCGACGCTGGAGCCTGTGACAACCCGCATCGACCTCGCTGTTGATCGGCGCTACCTTGAGGCGCTGGTCGTGGCCATAAGCGATGACGGCGAAGAAGAGACCGAAATTCCCGATGATGATACCGCCGAGGCGCTGCCGGCAACGCTCGATCTGGTTGCAGTTATGTGCGAGGCTCTGGCCCTGGCCCTGCCCGAATGGCCACGCAGTGCGGGCGCGCCAGCCGCCGACATAAGTGTCACCGAGCCGGGCCAAGAGCCGCTGACCGTTGAGACGATGAAACCCTTTGCCGGGCTGGCCAGCCTGCGTGACAAACTGGCGAAAGATGACTAATCTTACAATTACGGCCAAATAACGCTTGCACCTGCCTAAAGGCGCAGTATTTTCGCGGCCTCCTTTAACATGCGGCTCGACATAGCGGGGCACACCCGTTAAGACGCGAAAATTCCCTTTATGGGCAATTGCGAATCCCTTCGGGGCACGATCAAAACCGGGCCGCTTTGCCCTTTAAACACACGGGCGGCTTTGCCCTTTAAACAACGAGGTGCGACATGGCTGTCCCACAGAATAAAATCTCCAAATCCCGTCGCAATCAGCGGCGCTCCCACGACAGTCTTTCTGGTGCCAACCCGAATGATTGCCCAAGCTGCGGCGAGCAAAAGCGCCCGCACCATATTTGCCCCTCTTGCGGCACATATGCTGATCGCGAAGTGATCGCTATTGCGACCGAAGTTGATCTAGACGAGGACGCGGCCTAAGCTGCGTAGCAATCGATATGGACACATCCCCCACAGAAGGTAGCCCCGATCAGGCTCGTTCAAAGGGGCCGGGTAGCTCTATGGGGGTTGTCCTTTCGGTTGATGCAATGGGCAGCGATTCCGGCTCGGCCGTGGTTATCGCTGGCATTGCCAAATTCCTAAAAGCCAATGCCGATGTGCATGTGCTCGTGCATGGCCCAAAGGCAGAGCTTGCGCCCCATATTGAGCGGCGCAAGATTGGCGAACGCACCACCATCCACGATATGCCCGACACGGTGTCGATGTCTGACAAGCCGTCGCAGGTTATGCGCCACGGCAAGAAAACCTCGATGTGGTCTGCGGTTGACGCAGTGCGCAACCGCGAGGCGTCTGTCTGTATTAGCTGCGGCAATACCGGCGCGCTGATGGCGCTTTCAATGCTCAGGCTGCGCAAGGCTGACGGGGTCAACCGCCCGGCGATTGCTGCCCTTTGGCCGTCGCGCAACCCGTCTGGGTTTAACGTTTTGCTTGATGCCGGGGCTGATATTCGCGCTGACCAAGATGACCTGCTGACCTATGCGCTGATGGGCGCGTCTTATGCCCGCAACGGGCTTGGCATTCACCAACCCCGCGTTGGCCTGCTTAATGTTGGCATCGAAGAACATAAAGGCAGGGCCGAGCTGAAGGTCGCGCATGAAATGATCGGCCGCGCCGCCGCTGATGGTGGCTTCGAATTCATCGGCTTTGTCGAGGGCAGTGATATCCCTACCGACCGGGTTGATGTGATCATCACGGACGGCTTTACCGGCAATGTGGCACTCAAAACCGGCGAAGGCACGGCCGGGCTGATCTCAGAGTTTATGCGCCAAGCGTTTAAGCACACCCCGCTCAGCCGGTTTGCCGCGCTTTTGGCCTATACATCCTTGAAAAGACTGCAAAACCGCATGGATCCGCGCCGGGTAAACGGCGGCGTCTTCCTCGGGCTAAATGGCACTGTGGTTAAAAGCCACGGCTCGGCAGATGCCACCGGCATCGCCGCCGCACTCACCTTGGCGCATAAGCTGGCTCTGTCAGGTTTTGCCGACAGGCTTGCGGCGCGGGTTGCAACCGCAACCTCCGTCGCCCAAGATAGCGAAACAAATGAACCGATCCGCCAAAACAAGGCGCCATCGGAAAGCAAAGGCAAGCAATGACAATACGTGCTGTGGTAAGAGGCATCGGGCATTATCTGCCCGACCGCATTGTCCCCAATTCCGAGTTCGAAAAGACGCTTGAGACTTCCGATGAGTGGATCCGCTCGCGGACCGGGATCGAGCGTCGCCATTTCGCCGCCCTCGACCAGACCACGTCGCAGATGGCTGCTCTTGCCGCTAAAAAAGCGCTCGACAATGCAGGCCTTGAGGCCAATGACATCGACGCGCTGATCCTTGCCACCTCAACGGCCGACTTCACCTTTCCCTCGGCCGCGACCATGGTGCAGGCCGAAATTGGCATGAATGGCGGCTTTGCCTATGATGTTCAGGCGGTTTGCGCGGGCTTCGTCTACGGGCTGGCCAATGCCAATGCGATGATCGTTTCTGGCCAAGCCAAACGGGTCATGATCATTGGCGCCGAAACATTCTCGCGGCTGATGGACTGGACCGACCGCTCAACCTGCGTGTTGTTTGGCGACGGCGCTGGCGCGCTGATCCTTGAGGCCCAAGAGGGCAATGGCACCACAGCCGATCGCGGTGTGCTCTCTGTCGATATCCATTCAGACGGCCGCTACCGCGACATGCTTCATGTCGATGGCGGTGTCTCAACAGGCACCACCGGTGTGCTCAAAATGCGTGGGCCAGAAATGTTCCGCCACGCGGTTGATAAGCTTGTCAAAACCGCACATGCGGCCATGGAAAAGGCCGGTGTCACTGGCGATGAGGTCGATTGGATCGTGCCACGTCAGGCCAATCTGCGGATTATCACCGCCACCGCCCAGCGGATGAATGTGCCAATGGAGCGCGTTGTTGTCACTGTGCAAGACCACGGCAACACCTCTGCCGCGTCAATTCCGCTGGCTCTGTCGACCGGTGTAGCGCGAGGTCAGATCAAAAAGGGCGACCTTTTGGTCACCGAGGCAATTGGTGGCGGGCTGGCTTGGGGCGCGGTTGTGCTGCGCTGGTAGCGGTAATTCGCCTGTATCTCGGCTTAACGGCCAGAAAATAAGCGAAAATTCACCTTTAACGCCGCAGTCCAAGCCATTGATATTGACTCTGAATTGCCCTGCGCCTTAATCTTTGCTGAAATATGGGGGTAGATATGACCGACAAGACGCTGACACGCATGGACCTGGCCGAGGCTGTTCACCACGAAGTCGGCCTTTCGCGAAACGATAGCGCGGACATGGTTGAATCTGTTCTCCAACATATCTCAGACGCATTGGTCAGTGGGGAATCAGTCAAGATTTCTTCATTCGGCACCTTCTCTGTGCGCGACAAAGCTGCCCGCGTTGGCCGCAATCCTAAAACCGGCGAAGAGGTTCCCATTCACCCGCGCCGGGTTTTGACCTTCCGTTCATCTCACCTGATGAAAGACCGAGTTGCCGAGGGCAACCGTAGTTAAGGAGCCTCAGCTTTGGCAAAATCTCCTGACGCCTTTCGCACTATTTCAGAAGTTTCCGGCTGGCTAGATACGCCCGCCCACGTGCTGCGCTTTTGGGAAAGCAAGTTTACCCAAGTGCGCCCGGTTAAGCGCGCAGGCGGGCGGCGCTATTACCGCCCCGAAGATATGGCCCTGTTGGGTGGCATAAAAACACTGCTGCACGAACAAGGACTTACCATCAAAGGTGTGCAGAAACTGCTGCGCGAAAAGGGTGTAAAACACGTAGCGGCACAGGGCCCCGACCCCGGCCAGCTCAACGGTTTTGCCAGTGATGACAGCACTAAACCTGAGGCACTACCAAACAGCGCGCCCTTGCGGGTGATCTCTACCGATATCCCGGATGCGGAAGTGCTGCCCATTCTGCCCGACGCCGTAACGATAACGCCGCAGAGCCGCAAAAAGCGGGCAAAAAAGCCGCCGCAGACGATTGAGGTCGTCGCCGAGCAGAGCGCCGAAATAATAGCCGCAGCAGACGAAACCGTGCAGACCGAGACCCGCAGGGCTATATGTTTTGAGCCAAGCTTCACGCAACAAGATCTTATTGTCCGTCGAGAATTTGGCTGCATGCCGCTGCTCTTTGACCTTAAGAACCGCAAGGCCACTTCTGACGCTCAAAAGCTCGCGCCAATGATCGCACGGCTTGAAAAACTGCATGCACGTATGACTGCCCGATAGGCATTTCGTGCAATTGAGCGCGATTTGTGGCTTGCTCTTGGTGAAAATTTACGGTCAATAGGCCGCAGCGTCGGGCTATGGCGCAGTCTGGTAGCGCGTCCGTCTGGGGGACGGAAGGTCGCAGGTTCGAGTCCTGCTAGCCCGACCATTTCATCCGCCCGCCCGCATAAAGCGGCGGGCGTTTGCGTAGCCGGGGCCCCGGACGGCGCCGGAGGGGGACCCCATGTCAGGCGTATTACCAAGTCAGCAAATTCATACAATGTGTAGCAACGGCCAAATCTCGGCCGCGACTGAAATATTGCCAGAGCAAGTTCAACCCGCCTCGTTAGACCTGCGATTGGGTGACATTGCCTACCGTGTGCGCGCCTCGTTTCTGGCGGGCCCGACGCGCAAAGTGACCGAGCGGATCGCCGAGTTCGGCATGCATTCTGTGTCGCTCAGCGGCGGTGCCGTGCTTGAGAAGGGCTGCGTCTACCTCGTGCCACTGGCCGAAACTTTGGCCCTGCCCGATGATATTTCAGCCGCCACCAATGCCAAAAGCTCAACCGGACGGCTCGATCTTTTGACCCGCGTTATCACTGATGAAGGCACCGAGTTTGACCGTATTCGCCCCGGTTACCACGGCCCGCTTTACGCCGAAATCTGCCCGCGCTCGTTTTCAGTTTTGGTCCGTCCCGGCATGCGGCTCAACCAGATTAGGTTCCGGCGCGGCATGGCGGTGCTTGATGATGCAACTTTGGCCGATCTACACGCCAAAGAGCAGCTGGTCACTGGCACGGCTTCCTTTGATGGCGGGCTTGGTTTCTCGGTCGATTTACAGCCCAAAAACGGCCTCGCCGGATGGCGTTCAAAGCCACATACCGGGGTGATAGATCTTGGCAAGCTCGACCATTATGAGCCTGCCGATTTTTGGGAGCCGGTCGCCGCCGAAAACGGCCAAATCATCCTCGACCCCGGCGCGTTTTATATCTTAGTCAGCCGCGAGGCGGTGACCATCCCGCCTGACTATGCGGCTGAAATGGCACCCTATTTGGCCATGGTCGGCGAGTTTCGCGTGCATTATGCGGGCTTCTTTGATCCCGGCTTTGGCCATTCAGATGCAGGCGGCGCAGGCTCGCGCGGCGTGCTTGAAGTGCGCTGCCATGAGGCACCTTTTGTCTTGGAGCACGGCCAGATTACCGGGCGGTTGGTTTATGAGAAAATGGCCGCCCGGCCAGAGCTGCTCTATGGGGCCGGCATAGCCTCAAACTATCAGGGCCAAGGGCTCAAACTCAGCAAGCATTTTCGCAAACCGCGCTAGGCGGCCGCCTCGTCAGACTGGGTAGAAAACCCGCGCTGCTTTGCCCCTATCTCAGAAGTCTCGACCCTATTGCGGCCCAGACTTTTGGCCCGGTACAGCGCTTGGTCTGCGCGAATGAAGGCGGCATCAATATTGGTTTCTGAGGCAGATATTTGCGTGCAACCGAATGACGCCGTAACCTTGCCGGCCCTGCTTCGCCCCTGCCCCTTCACTGCAGGCAAGCGCAATTCACGCTCAAATGTTAGCCGCAGACGTTCGGCATAGGTCGCCGCCTCAGCTAAGGTCGTGTCAGGCAGGATAAGCATAAACTCTTCGCCGCCCCAGCGCGCCGCCAGCCCTGCTGTTTCGCAATGTTGAAACCCTGCGCCGAGTAGCCGGGCAGCATCGCGCAAGATACCATCACCAGCATAATGGCCAAACTGATCATTCACCCGTTTGAACAGGTCAATATCGACCAAGATTATGCTAAACGGGCTGCGGCTTTGTCGGGCTTCCAAAAGTGCACTTTCGGCGCGGGCCTGCACCGCACGGCGGTTGGCCAGCCCGGTTAACATATCGGTCCGTGACATTAGCTCTACACTATCGACATAGCGCTGCCGCGCCCGCTCAGCGTCTGACAGCAAGGTCAGCGAAGAGGCCATGGCCGCCGAGACCGCCGCCAAGATCGCAGTGACCATTAGCGCCATGGTTTCTGGCGCAATGCTCGTGGCGTTTTTGATCAACAAAAGCCCGGTGATCCAAATGCCCGTGCAGGCAAAGAAAAGATGACGGCGCAGCACAATGCCGGACGCCTCCATTGATAGAAACAACGCCACTGGAACCGGGTGCAAATGCCGCAGCCCAGTGGCCAGACAAAGCAGCCCCGTCAGCACAAGGCTGAGTAGGTCCATATTATGGGCCGGGGCAATACCGTAACTATAGCCGACAAAAACGCTGACCCATAATGTAACCGCTGCCAGCCCGGCAAACATGGCAAAACGCGCGCGGCGGCGGGCGGCAAGGGCAATGCCAAGCAAGGCGAAAATCGCCGTTGGCAGCGCGCTGGGGAAAACGCTCGAATTGGCTTGCAAGATGCCAAAGGCCGGGCCCAAGACCCGTGTGCCCGTTGCCGCAATAACCAACACAGCAAGCGCCTGCGCCGCATGTGAGCCTGCGCCAGTGCGCCGGCGGCCAAGCACAAGTGCCACCGCCAAAGTTGCGGCCAAAAAGGCTGTCATTGGTGGCGTAGCGGTGCCAAGAACCGCAAAGCTGCCGAGCAGGAAGTTGGCAAATGCAAGCGCAGATACCACCATGCACAGCCCGGCCAGCTGAGGAATAGCCCGTGCCGCCCGCCGGATCAGCCAGCGGCTGCGTTGCATTTGCCTCAGCGTCTGTGTGGATGGTCGTTTCACGAACAAATTTGGCATCCCAGCACGATCCTACATAAAAACAATATAAAATTTGTGTTTTATGATTGACATTCGAGGATTAACAAATGGTGTAACCAGTCGAGAATAATTTAACTTGATTATTCAAACAGTTCAGGTTGATTCTGAGCGTCTTCATCCTCGGAGCTCGGTCCGGGCGGCGGACGATTGTCCAAAAGCCCAGTGGCGCGCAGCTCTTTTAGCCCCGGCAGATCGCGCGCGCTCTCAAGCCCGAAATGATCGAGGAACCCTTCTGTCACCACAAATGTCACTGGCCTGCCGGGGGTCATCTTGCGCCGACCAAAGCGGATCCATTCCAGTTCTATCAGCAGATCAACCGTGCCACGGCTGACGCTGACGCCGCGGATTTCTTCTATCTCAGCCCGTGTCACCGGCTGGTGATAGGCAATGATAGATAGCGTCTCGATGGCCGCACGCGACAGTTTGCGGGTCTCGATCACCTCTTGTTTCATCAAAAAGCCAAGGTCAGACGCAGTACGGATCGCCCAGGCCGGGCCAATGCGCACGATCTGCACGCCGCGGCCCGCGTAGCGCTTTTGCAGCAGGTCCAGCGCGTCGGCAGGTTCGCAACCATGCGGCATGCGGCCCGCCAGTTCGCGGATTGTTACCGGCTCGGCTGTGGCAAACAAGATCGCCTCGACCATGCGCTCTTGGTCGGCCAATGGCGGCGCCTCAAACAGGCTTTGGGTTATTTCGTCAGTCATCTATCTGGCCCTGCATTGCGCCCGAGAACAGTGCGCACATGCACCGGCGCGAAATTCTCAGATTGCTTGATCTCAACCTTGCCCTCCTTGGCCAACTCAAGGCTGGCGGCAAATGTCGCGGCGGTGGCCGAGCGGCGGCGCGCCGGGTCAGCGGCCCATTCAGGCGGTAAATAGCTGGCCAGTTCGACCCATTCGATTGAGCTGCCGACCACCAAACGCAGCCGCTCTAGCGCTTGCTCCATCGACATAATCGCTTCGCGGTCAAACACATATGGTCGAAACTCGTCTTTGGTACGAATGCGCGCATAGGCCTGCATCAGCTCAAGCAGCGTCGCCGTATAGGTGACACGGCGCACACGGGTGACATCATCGGTGATGCCACGCACAAAGAAGTCGCGGCCCTTCTGGTCGCGGGCCATCAGCTTGGCCGCCGCGTCGCGCATGGCTGCCAGCCGCTCAAGCTGAAAGGCCAGATGGGCGGCCAGCTCCTCGCCCGAGGGGCCGTCCTCGGTCGGGTCTGGTGGCAGCAGCAGGCGCGACTTTAGGAAGGCCAGCCACGCGGCCATAACCAGATAGTCCGCCGCCAGCTCAATGCGCAGGCTCACGGCTTGATCGATGAAGACGAGATATTGCCGGGCAAGTGCCAGCACAGAAATTTGGCGCAGGTCGACCTTTTGGGTACGGCTCATGGTCAGCAACAGATCGAGCGGGCCCTCATAACCCTCGACATCAATGATCAGCGCCTCAGAGGCCAAACGTTCGCTAATAGCGTCGCGCTCGGGGGCTTCAAACTCATCGCTGTCTTGCATCTGGCCAGCCCCTATTCGACGGGCCGCAGCAGCTCTGCCAGCTCAGCACGCAGCGCCTCGGCGTCAATTATGCTGGGGCTGCGCCGTTGGTCTAGGGCGGCTTGGCCGCGCCTTTGGGCAGCGGTGCTCATCTCGCCAACGGCACTCATTGCCGCGATCATATCGCTCATTATGCCGTTGGAATGCAGGATCACATCGCAGCCAGCCGCCAAAGCACCGGCGCAGCGCTCATCAACGCTGCCAGACAGCGCCTGCATCGAGATGTCATCGGTCATGATAAGGCCGTCAAAGCCGATCTGCGCGCGGATCACACGCAGCATAGCGGGCGATACCGTTGCCGGGCTGTCGGGGTCTATCGCCTCATAGACCACATGCGCGCTCATCGCCATTTTGAGATGGCGCAGCCCGTAGAACGGGGCAAAGTCGCGCGCCGCAAGTGCCTCGGCCGAGGCAGAGACACGCGGCAGATCAAGGTGGCTATCAACCGCAGCCCGCCCGTGGCCCGGCATGTGTTTCATCACCGGCAGCACGCCACCGTCAAGCAGCGCTTCGGCGGCAGTCTTGGCGGCTTCGGTGACCACAAGCACATCGCTGCCGTAAAGCCTGTTGAGCAAAACCCGGTGAGTGCCCGGCTCAACAAGGTCGC
>JAESRD010000212.1 GCA_016764835.1 Paracoccaceae bacterium
ACCGATCCAGATAAGCGACCGGCGGGCGAGTGTTAGCCCGCCAGTGCCAACGCCATCTTCGGTGGTGACAATCACATCAGCCTCACCGCGGGCAAACATCTGTTTGAGCCGCAAGGTGAACGACGACAGCAGCGTGATCTTGACCCGTGGATATTCAGCCGCAAAGCGCTGCAAGACCAGCGGCACGGCCGGGTAGACAATATCATGCGGCACGCCCAGCACGATTTCGCCCTCAAACTCCTGCGCCGTGAGTTTGGCAAAGATCTCATCGTTGAGCACCAGCATCCGCCGGGCATAAGACAGCAGCTGCTCGCCCGCCCCGGTCAGCGCCACGCCGCGCCCTGAGCGCTCAAACAACCGCAGGCCAAGTGATTCTTCGAGCCGTTTGAGCTGCATGGAAACCGCCGATTGGGTGAGGTTGAGAAACCCGGCTGCACGGGTCACACCGCCAGTTTCGGCCACGGCTGCAAAGCTGCGCAGGGCGGTGAGGTCTAAATTTCTCGGCATATCAATAATCCTGATGAATTAGATGACAAACATTCGTTTTCACTGTGAGTTGGAATCGTCCATATATCAAGCAACGGAATGAAACACGCTCGAATGATCAACACGTGCAGGAAGGACCACAAAATGAACACTGCAACCTATAACACCGCTTGCACCACTCAATACGCCCGTATCTTCGGCCTGCCCGGCGTCGCAGTCTTTACCCATATGCATTCTGTTTGGCGCCAGCGTCGGGTTCTTGCAGCCCTTGATCCTGCCCGTCTCGAGGATCTTGGCATCTCAACTACAGATGCCAGAGCCGAGGCGGCCCGTCCCTTTTGGAGCATGAAAGGCGCTTAAGCAGCCGGCCAAACCATGCCCCAAGCCCGGCAGCGCCGGGCATAAGGCCCGCATCTTGAAACACAGGTGCCAAAGTAACTGCGTAGAATGCGCAGAATTTGCGCGGAAATCCTTGAAAACCGTGCCGAAAACCCCGATATCTGTATCAAATCCGTTGCGCCGTTGCGCAGCGGCCCTGTTGCGCAACGGCGTTAAAGCCTAAATGCGCATCCGGGTTAAAACTTAAATGCGCATCCGCGCAATGGCACAGATAATTTGGAGGTCTGTTAATGGCTGAATATAGAACCGTAAGGCCAACGATGGCCAGTGGCGCACAAAGTAGCGCCGCAATCCACGAGGGCCTGCGCGCCCATATGAACAAAGTTTATACAACCATGTCAGTCGGCATGGTCATTACAGCCTTGGCTGCTTGGGCGATGAGCGGCTTGGCCGTCAACGAGTTTGGTGAACTGACCAAGCTGGGCACCACCCTGTACACCTCGCCACTGCGCTGGGTGGTTATGTTCCTGCCGCTGGGCATGGTCTTTGCCTTTGGCTCCATGATAAACCGGCTCTCCGCCGCTGGCGCGCAGCTGTTCTTCTACGCTTTTGCACTGGCAATGGGCGTATCAATCAGCTGGATTTTCCTTGTCTATACAAGCTTCTCCATCGTTCAGGTCTTCCTGATCACGGCAATCGCCTTCGCTGGCCTGTCGCTTTATGGCTACACAACCAAGAAAGACATCTCGGCTTGGGGCTCTTTCCTGATCATGGGCGTCATTGGCCTGCTGGTTGCTTCCGTCGTCAACATCTTCCTCGGCTCGCCGGCGATCATGTTTGCGATCTCATCCATTGGCGTGCTTATCTTTGCCGGGCTGACCGCTTATGATACCCAAAAGATCAAGACCGATTATCTGGCGCATGCACAAAATGCCGACCAAGAGTGGCTGACCAAATCGGCCATCATGGGCGCGCTGAACCTCTATCTTGATTTCATCAATATGTTCATGTTCCTGCTGCACCTCTTTGGCAGCCGCGACTAGCACCACCTAAACCTGCAACGCCAAAGGGCCGGTCTTATGACCGGCCCTTTGCTATTGTGCCCTTGGGCATGGCTTCATTGCCCATCTGAGCCCCTGCGCCGCACTCAGTCAGCCTGTCAAAGGTGTAGATCTGGGGCCCGGGCGAATGCGCGCGAAAATCAGTACAAATATGATCGGTTAGCGGCTATATTCTGGGCAACAGGTGGCGCAATACATCACCCCGCCGCCCACCAATGCTGAGGAAAAATCATGCCAATTATTCGCCGTAATGCCGAAATTGAAGAGCAAAACGACAATCGGGTTGTCGGCCCAACGCGCAACATTAACTTTTCTGATGCAGGCGGGCTCAGCCAGTTTGGTGCCTTTGTTCAGGTGCTGCCGCCCGGATCGCGCTCATCTATCAAACATTGGCATGCGGTTGAGGACGAGTTTGTCTATATGCTGTCTGGCGAAGTTTTGCTGCATGAGGGCGATACCACCACCAAGCTGCGCCCCGGCGAGGCGGCCTGCTTTCCGGCGGGGGCCGCTTTGGGCCATTGCTTGGAGAATATTAGCAAAGAAGACGCGCATTATCTGGTTGTTGGTACAAGATCGATGGAGACCGAAACGGTCATCTACCCGGATGATAACCGCAAGTTGACCTTTAATCGGGCCGATAACACCCGCAGCTGGGAAGACCATAACGGGGCTGAAGCGGGCAACCCTTACCAAGGCGCGTAAGGGCGCGCGTCTTTCCAAATAGCTCAAGCGGTGGCTTAAACGAGCCACGGCCGAAAGAGCCGCCGATTGCGCACCAGCAAAGAGCAGGCCCCAAAAACCAAAAAGCCGCGCAAACTGCGCGGCCTTGGCTTCGATCAAATCAGCAAGATTACTTAATCTTACCTTCTTTATAATCGACATGTTTACGAACAACCGGGTCATATTTCTTCATGACCATCTTCTCGGTCATGGTCCGGGCGTTCTTTGTGGTCACATAAAAGTGGCCGGTATCCGCTGTTGAATTGAGGCGGATCTTAATTGTAGCTGGTTTCGCCATTGAGTCTCTCCTCGTCGCAGCCCAAGGAAAGGGCGCGGAAATTCATCTGAATTGGTTTCATACCCTGCCCACCCGGCCTGTCAAGCGTTTGGCACAAGTTTAACCGGGCTAAGCCGGTCGCATTGGCTATTCTTAATGCTTTTGCTGATTTGGGCCCGCTACCTCGCCCTTTGGGCGCAAAGCCAACGCAACATACGCCCAAGAGCGCCCCAGCCCAAAGCAGACAGGTCAGGCCGATTCGACGCATCATGCGGCCCGCCGCCCGGTCCAAAACCACCAAAACAAAATCGCGCGGACGGCCTGTAAGCCGGATTTTG
>JAESRD010000213.1 GCA_016764835.1 Paracoccaceae bacterium
CACCGTTATTGACCAGATCAAAGGTGTCAAAGTTATTCACTTTGTACGCCGTCGTCGTAAGCACCGCTCGAAGCGGACCAAAGGCCACCGTCAACAGCTGACGCTGCTGCGGATTACAGATATTCTTGCCAACGGCGCTGATGCGACCGGGGTTAAGGCTGCCATTGGTGCAAGTTCCGCTGGCGCTATGGCCGCTGCGGCCAGTGTTTCGGTATCGCTTTCTGCATCGGCTAAAAAGCCGGTTAAGGAAAAAGCCGAAGCCAAGGTTGACGTTGCAGCCGGTGCTGACGATCTTAAGATTCTGTCCGGCATTGGCCCGGCGCTTGAGAAGAAGCTGCACGAAGCTGGCGTGACATCTTTTGCTCAGATCGCCGCATGGGGCGCTGACGATATTGCAGATATGGACGAGAAACTGTCGTTCAAAGGCCGGATCGAGCGTGAAGGCTGGGTCGCACAGGCCGTCGAATTGGCTAAAGGTTAAGGAGAGACCAAATGGCACATAAAAAAGCAGGTGGTTCATCCCGCAACGGGCGCGATAGCGCCGGGCGCCGTCTTGGCGTAAAGAAATTTGGCGGCGAAGCTGTCATTCCAGGTAACATCATCATGCGCCAACGGGGCACGAAGATGTGGCCGGGTACGGGCGTTGGCATGGGCCGTGACCATACAATCTACTCGGTTGAAGTTGGCCACGTCAAATTCCACAAAGGCTTTAAGGGCCGCACATTTATTTCGGTTCTCCCGGTGGCGGAGGCCGCTGAATAGCCGGATCCCGAATGTTTCAATTTTAGGGGGGCTGGCTGCTAAAGCCAGCCCCCCTTTTCGCTTTTCTGCCACTCATTTCTGTGGCGCACAGATCCATATTGTTGCCGACCTGCCGATGGAGTTTTTATGACCATTGCTTCTACTATTGACCAAGCCGTTATTCTGGCCGACCGGGTAGCACTGCGGCCTTTGCAACCAAGCGATGCGGGCCATCTGGGGCTTTATGCTGGTGACGAACGGGTTGCCCGCGCAACACCGTCTATCCCACACCCATTGCCGCCGGGCTGGGCTGAGGCGCTAATTGCGCGCGCGGCTATGCCCGGTGCTGATGTTAGCATTTGGGCGCTTGAGGGCCGGGGTGATGATACAAGTGAACCGGGCGGCACTGGCCTGTTAGGGCTCATGTCGCTGACCAAACTTGAGCGCAACCAAAGCGAAGTGCTCTATTGGGTAGCGCCGGCCTTTTGGAATACCGGTCTGGCATCTGAGGCATTGGCGGCGCTGATCGCGGCAAACCCGCACGGGTCTGCCCAGCTCTATGCGCAGGTTTTTCAAGATAATCCCGGCTCTGCGCGGGTGTTGACCAATTGCGGATTTGACTATTTGGGCGATGCGGAATCCTTCTCTGTATCACGTGATTCTGTTGTGCAAACATGGACTTACGCGCTTAAGTTAAAGTCATGACTTTGCCTGTATTCAAAACTGAGCGCCTTACCTTGCGCGCACTTGCGCCCAGCGACAGCCCGGCCATGACCGCCGGTTTGAGTGACTGGAGTGTGATGCAATATCTATCTGGCCCGCCTTGGCCCTTTGGCCAAAAAGAAGCCGACTGGTTCATCAATGACGAAAGTTCAAACGCGGTTTTTGCCATAGAGCAGAGCGGCGCATTGGTCGGCACTGTTGGCTTGATGGATGGGCTTGGTTACTGGTTGGGCCGCGCCCATTGGGGCAAGGGGGTTATGACCGAGGCCGCTCGCGCTGTGATCGGCTGGTATTTTGCCACGGCCAAGCCACCGCTTATGTCTGGCCACTTTACCTATAATATCGGCTCGCGTGCCGTACTCAAAAAGCTGGGCTTTGTTGATACCCGGCTGGCGGTTGAACATTCAAACCCGTTGGGGCGCGACGTGGTATTGCAACATATGGAACTAAACCAAGAGCGCTGGCAGCGCTTGAGCCTCGCGGCTGGTTAAGCTATCGCCAACGCGGCGCATAAATAAACCGCCAAAGCGGCGTAAAGAAAACGCGCCATAACGGCGCGAAACGCCAACGCCAATGCGGCGCGAAGAGAAAGTAAAGCCTGTGAAATTCCTCGATATAGCCAAAGTCTCTATTCGGTCTGGCACGGGCGGCAATGGTTGTATTGCCTTTCGACGTGAAAAATACATCGAACAAGGCGGGCCAAATGGTGGCGATGGCGGCCGTGGCGGTGATGTGATCATCGAAGCGGTTGAAGGGCTCAATACCTTGATTGATTTCCGCTACCGTCCGCACTTTTTTGCGCAAAACGGACAGCCCGGTATGGGCAGCCAATGTACGGGCGCCAGCGGTAAACATGCCGTGCTGCAAGTCCCGGCCGGGACCGAAGTGCTTGATGATGACGAAGAGACTGTCATTGCTGATTTGGCGGAGGTTGGCCAACGTATTGTGCTGGCCACGGGCGGCAATGGCGGCTGGGGCAACTTGCATTTTAAGTCATCCACCAACCAAGCGCCGCGCCGGGCCAACCCTGGCCAAGAAGGTGTCGAGCGCGATATTTGGCTGCGGCTGAAGCTGATCGCCGATGCTGGGCTGCTCGGCCTGCCCAATGCTGGCAAGTCGACATTCTTGTCGGTGACGTCCAATGCGCGGCCCAAAATCGCTGATTACCCGTTCACCACTTTGGTACCAAATCTGGGCGTTGTCGGGGTTGATAACGCTGAATTCGTCATGGCTGATATTCCGGGCCTGATCGCCGGAGCCTCTGAGGGGCGCGGTTTGGGCGGGCAGTTCTTGTCGCATGTTGAGCGCTGCGCTGTGTTGCTACACTTGGTCGACGGCACTGCCCATGACCCGGCCGAAGATCACCAGACTATTCTAAAAGAGCTGGCGGCCTATGGCGGCATGCTCAACGGCAAGCCTATTATCACCGCGCTCAACAAGGTTGATGCGATCCCAGAAGATATGGTTGATGATATTGCTGCCGAGATTGAAGCGGCGACTGGCAGCAAAGTTTACCGGCTGTCTGCGGCAACCGGCAAAGGGGCGACCGAAGTGTTGCGCGCCTTGCGGGCGATCATTTTGGAGGACCGGGTGCCAACCGGCCCTGACGGTCAGATATTAGAGGACGGACCATGGCAGCCCTAAGCAATGCCAAACGGCTGGTTGTAAAAATCGGCTCGGCTTTGCTGGTTGATGGATCCTCTGGCGGTTTGCGGCAAGATTGGTTGGCGACGTTGGCGCAAGATGCGGCCCGGCTCAAAGCCCGCGGCGTGCAGATGATCATTGTCTCGTCAGGCTCTATCGCGCTGGGGCGCGGTGTGCTTGGGCTGGGGGCTGCCAGCCTGCCGCTTGAGCAGTCGCAGGCTGCCGCCGCCGTGGGGCAAATCAGGCTGGCACGCGCTTATGAGGCGGCGCTGGCCCCGCATGGCATCACCGCCGCGCAGGTGCTGACCACGCTAGAGGATTCGACCGACCGGCGGCGGTACCTTAACGCCCGTGCCACGATGGAAACTCTACTTGGCTTTGGCGTTTTGCCGATTGTTAATGAGAATGATACCGTTGCCACCGACGAAATCCGCTACGGCGATAATGACAGACTGGCCGCCCAAGTGGCGGTCACTTGCGGTGCAGATATGTTGATTTTGCTCTCGGATGTTGACGGGTTTTATTCGGCCAATCCGGCTTTAGATCCATCGGCCTACCGTTTTGATAAGATAGATAAAATCACCCCTGAGATAGAGGCGATGGCCGGTGACGGTGTGTCAAACCTCTCGAAAGGCGGCATGAAAACCAAGCTGATAGCGGCGCGTTTGGCCACCGAAGCCGGTTGCGCTATGGCCATCACCTACGGTGCCCGTTCGCATCCACTGACAGCACTTGATGAGGGCGCGCCGGCCACATGGTTTACCGCGCAGACAGACCCGCAAACCGCCCGTAAAAGGTGGATTGCGTCGATGAAGCCTAAAGGCGCGTTGCATATTGATGCCGGTGCCGCCGCCGCTTTGGGGCAGGGCAAAAGCCTGCTGCCTGCTGGTGTCGTGGCCGTTGACGGCCCCTTTGGCCGCGGCGAGCCGGTGGCGATTATTGCCGCCGATGGTGCCAAACTGGGCCTCGGACTTACCCGCTATACAAGCGATGAGGCGACGGCGATAATGGGCAAACATTCGGCGCATATTAAGACTGTGCTTGGCTATGAGG
Source organism: Paracoccaceae bacterium (assembly GCA_016764835.1). Next base: position 4,162 of record JAESRD010000213.1, read on the forward strand.
GCCGGGCCGCGTTGGTCCACCGAGATGACATGGTTCTGTGACCAGAGCAGGAGAGACAAATGACTGATATTACAAATATTCCTGCGCTGATGGAGGGAATTGGCCGTAACGCTAAGGCCGCTGCTGGGGTGCTGGCCTATGCCAGTGCTGGGGCCAAGGAG
>JAESRD010000214.1 GCA_016764835.1 Paracoccaceae bacterium
CTTGCAGGCGTTAAACCCAGCAATGCCAACCTCGCAAATCGCGGCCTCAGCCCCGCCTGCAACCATCACATCGGCCGAGCCGTATTTGATAATCCGTGACGCATCGCCAATCGCATGTGCACCAGTTGAACAGGCCGTCACCACCGAATGGTTCGGCCCCTTAAATCCATATTTAATGCTGATCTGACCCGAAATCAGGTTGATCAATGCACCCGGAATAAAGAACGGAGAAACCCGCCGCGGCCCACGCTCTTTAAGCAAAAGCGTGGTGTTGGCAATCGAGTTCAGCCCGCCAATGCCAGAGCCCATCAGCACACCCGTGCGCTCCTTGTCGGCCTCATCCTCAGGCTTCCAACCGCTATCCTCAACCGCTTGCATCGCCGCTGCGATCCCAAACAGGATAAAGTCATCAATCTTGCGCTGCTCTTTGGGCAACAAATATGTGTCGCCATTAAACGTGCCATCGCTGCCATCGCCACGCTTCACTTCGCAAGCGTAATTTGTCGCCAAATGATCAGCGTCAAAGCGTTCAATCCGGCCAGCGCCAGAAACACCATCAAGAATTTTCTTCCAACTTGCCTCAACACCATCAGCCAATGGTGTCACAAGGCCAAGCCCCGTCACAACGACACGCCGCATATTCACTGCCCTCGCCAATTAATCGCTAAAGTTGTAATACCGCAGGTATTCGCTGCCAACAGAGTACCGCAGGCGGCGCGTCAGGGGCAAGAGCTGCCGCGCTATTTGACCGGCACAAACTTGCTCGCAACCAGCGCCAAACAGGCCGGAACCGCCCCAGCCACGCCGATCCAGCCATAGAACCAAAGCCTTCCCGCCAATGCGTTTTCTGCATATGAGGCCACAAAACTCATTTTTCCAAAATACGCCGCGCCAAATGCCAGCACAACCACGGCCAAACTAACAATAAGCGCATATTTTGGCCGCCAAAGGCATATGCCAAACAATACAGCACATAAAATCAGCCCCATATAGCCAACTTTAATTGCCCAAAACGGATGTGCCCCCAGCCTTAGCCACAGCCCCAAATGTGCCGCACCAAGCGTCAACCCAACCGCAACACTCCAGACAATACCCTGCTTCACATCGCTCCCCTTCACGCCCAACACATTGGCCGAGACCTAGACCCCGAGAAACAATGGGGGCAATACACTTATGCCTTCCCAGCAGTCACTTATACGGCATACGAAAAACGGCGCCTCGCAAAAGACGCCGCTTTATCAGGCCATTAAAGCCAATCTTTACCACTAGGGTCAGTATTTATTGAGCTTCAGTGATGAATTTTACAGCATCCCCAAAAGTCTGAATTGTCTCAGCAGCATCATCAGGGATCTCGATCCCGAACTCTTCTTCAAAAGCCATCACCAGTTCAACGGTATCGAGGCTATCTGCACCAAGATCATCAATGAATGAGGCAGCCTCAGCCACTTCGTCTTCTTCAACACCTAGATGTTCAACAACGATCTTGCGCACACGATTAGCGACGTCGCTCATATTCTTTCCTCACGTCTCAACGGGCATAGCGCCCTATTGTTGCCCATATGGGCAGTAAAATCAGCCCATCAAGGGGCAAACACAAACACAAGCGCCGAAAGATCGGCCAAGTGTTTTGTACCATTCTTGCTGGCCTATAACAGAGATTTACGACTTGGCAAACAATTTGGAAGGTCCGTCGCACCTTCTGCGTTCATTCGTCACAAAGCGCAGCCCCTGCGCGCACGGCCTGCCCAATTTTAAAGCATCGCCATTCCGCCATTCGCATGCAGCACCGTGCCGGTCACATATGCAGCCTCCGTGCTGGCCAGATAAAGCACACCGGCTGCAATCTCCTCAGGTGCCCCCATCCGGGCCGCCGGAATCTGGGTCAATATCGCCGCCTTCTGCTCCTCATTCAGCTTATCTGTCATTGGCGTAGCAACAAAGCCCGGCGCCACGCAGTTTACGGTGATATTCCGGCTGGCCACCTCATAGGCGATAGATTTTGACATCCCCACCACGCCCGCTTTTGAGGCCGCATAATTTGCCTGCCCCGGATTACCCGTCGCGCCAACAATCGAGGTGATGTTAATAATCCGCCCCCAGCGCGCTTTCATCATGCCGCGAATAGCACCTTTGCACAGCTTCATCGTCGAGGTCAGGTTGACGTTAAGCACCTCAGCCCATTGATCATCAGACATCCGCATAAAGATATTATCGCGGGTGATCCCGGCATTATTCACCAAAATATCCAACGACCCCATGGCCGCAATAGCCTGCTTAGGCAGCGCCGCTACAGCCTCGCCGTCGCTCAGATTGCACGGCAATATATGAACCCGGTCGCCCAAACTGGCTGCCAGCTCTTCCAGCGGCCCCATCCGTGTCCCAGATATGCCAACAACCGCCCCCGCCGCGTGCAAAGCCGTGGCAATCGCTCCGCCAATCCCGCCAGACGCGCCGGTCACAAGAGCATTCTTCCCTGTCAAATCAAACATATAAACCCTTCCCGCCAGTTTTATCCGGCTGTTTCATTCAATGCCGCAATCGCCGCTACAACACCCTCATCCGTGCCAATCTGACGGCATGTAATCGGCTTGGCTATCCGGCGGATCATCCCAGACAGGGCCTTGCCCGCGCCAATCTCCCATATCTCATCAACACCCAGCTTCTCCAGCTTCAAAACGCTTTCGCGCCAGCGCACAGAACCAGTTACCTGCTCAACCAGCAGCGAGCGTATCACCGCCGGATCCGTCACCTGATCAGCAATCACATTGGCAATCAGCGGCACAGCTGGCACGTTAATATCCGTCGCCCCCAGTACCTTAGCCATTGCCTCAGCCGCTGGCTGCATCAGACTACAGTGAAACGGCGCCGAAACCGGCAATAACATCGCCCGCCGCGCGCCCTTTTCCTTGGCAATCACCAAAGCCCGCTCAACCGCAGCTCTGTGGCCAGAAATAACCACCTGCGTCGGGTCATTATCATTGGCCGCTTGGCAAACCTCATCGCCCGCAGCCTCTTGGGCTACCTCAGTCGCCGCCGCAAAATCCAGCCCCAAAAGCGCCGCCATCGCGCCCTCACCAGCTGGCACAGCCTCTTGCATCGCCTCGCCGCGGAGCCGCAGCAGCCGCGCCGTATCGGCCAGGCTAATCGCCCCCGCCGCACAAAGCGCCGAATATTCGCCCAGCGAATGCCCGGCCACAAAAGCCGCGTCAGTGATCTTTACGCCCTCCGCTTCAAGCGCGCGCATCGCCGCCATTGACGTGGCCATCAGCGCTGGCTGGGCGTTACGCGTCAGCGTCAGCGTCTCAATATCGCCCTCCCAGATCAGCGCAGAGAGCGATTCGCCCAATGCCTCATCGACCTCTTGAAAAACATCTTTTGCGCTTGGATAGGCCGCGGCAAGCGCCCGCCCCATGCCAATAACCTGTGCGCCCTGCCCAGGAAAAACGAATGCCCGCATATTGCCCCCTTTATTTGCTTTGCTCAGGTCTACCCTGCCGCAAAGGCGGCGGCAAGAAAACGCATAAAGCCCGCGTTCACGAACGCGAGCTTTACAAACTGAAATCTGGAAGTGGTGTGGTTCGTTAAGCTGGGCTGGCTGCGGCCACGGCGCGCCCAGTGCCGGGCAACATAAGATCGCGGCCGATTCTGTCGCGCAGCGAAAACAACGTCTGCTCTTTGCCGGTAACAACCTGCAGCTTTTGCGTGGTGTTACGGTAGCGCAGCACAAGGCTCACCTCTTTTGCCCGGCCGTTCTGCCCCGATGGGCCATTCTGCCGGTCAATAAAAACGCCGCCAATCGCGTCAAAGCCGTAGCGCCCGGTCAGCGAAGGCTTGCCAACGCGGTTGCGAACAACTTCGCGTACTTCACCAAGGCTGGTGTCGATCTGTATCTCAGCTTCAACACCGCGGCTCGAATACCACATCAAAATGGCGCCGAGCAAAGCCACAAACACTGTCAGGCCAATTTTCATGCCAGCAATACCAGCGGTCAGCGTCGCACCGGGCAAAACCCATAGCCCCGCAGCCCCAGCAAAACAAACGATCCCGCCAATCCAAGTCGCTGCCTGCAAAACAACCACAGATGTCGGCGTCGCGTTCATACTGCGCACGATATAGCCCCAATAGGTCTCTTCTACTGAAAAGCTCTCGCTGCTGTCACTGTCATTTCCCGACAGGTCGACAGTCTCGTAAATATCAAATTCTTGCCGGACAGTCATAGCTTAATCTCCAGTTAACCACTTCATTAACTTTTGCTAACCATTGAGGCAGAAACCCGGCGAGACAGTGCCCTCAGCAAGGTCATAGCGCGGCGGCCCGATTGTGGCCGCAACCACCCCTACGGGCTTGCGTCGGCCAGCCGTCACTGTATAAAGCGCCATCCTTCTGCGAAACGTATAAACCGCGCAGTCTCTCGTGGGCAGGGTGCGGAAGGAATGCCGCCCTGCTCGTTGAAATGCGCCGAGAACCGAAATGGAGTATGCATGCCACTATATGAGCATGTCTTTATTGCGCGCCAGGATATCTCCAGCTCGCAAGCAGAATCCCTTACAGAACACTTTGGCACCGTGCTTTCCGACAATGGCGGCAAGTTGGTTGAAAGTGAGTATTGGGGCGTCAAGACCATGGCCTATAAGGTCAACAAAAACCGCAAAGGTCACTATACCCTTTTGCGTACAGATGCGCCGACAGAAGCCATTCAAGAAATGGAACGCCTCATGCGCTTGCATGATGACGTGATGCTCGTGCTGACCATTAAGGTCGACGCACATGAAGAAGGCCCGTCCGTGCAAATGCAAAAGCGCGACGACCGTGACCGCGGCGACCGCCGCCCTCGCCACTGATAACTGGAAAGGACATCAATAATGGCTACTAAACCTTTTTTCCGCCGTCGTAAGTCCGATCCTTTTGAGGGCAAAAATGCCCCCAAGATCGACTATAAAGACACGCGCCTGCTTCAGCGTTATATCTCTGAGCGTGGCAAAATCGTGCCTTCCCGTATCACCGCCGTCGGTGCCAAGAACCAGCGCAAGCTCGCCCAGGCGATCAAACGCGCACGGTTCCTCGCCCTGCTGCCCTATGCTGTTAAGTAAGGAGCTTCAAAAATGGATGTTATCCTTCTAGAGCGCGTGGCCAAAGTTGGCCAAATGGGCGATGTGGTAAAAGTCAAAGACGGCTTCGCCCGCAACTTCCTGCTGCCGCAAGGCAAAGCAATGCGGGCAAATGCTGGCAACATGGCCCGCTTCGAGACCCAAAAAGCGCAGCTTGAGGCTCAAAACCTTGAGACACGCACAGAAGCAGAGACAATGGCTGATAAGCTGAATGGTCAAACATTCGTCATTATCCGTTCGGCCTCTGATTCCGGTGCGCTTTATGGCTCGGTTACAACCCGCGACGCCGCAGATATTGCGACAGCCGGTGGGTTCACCCTAAGCAAGGGCCAAATCGCTCTGGCCGGTCCAATTAAAGATCTGGGCCTGCATACGGTTTCCGTAACCCTGCACCCTGAAGTTTCAACTTCTATCGTTCTGAACATAGCCCGTTCTGACGAAGAAGCAGAACTGCAAGCCTCCGGTAAATCAATTCAAGATCTTGCAGCCGAGGCAGAAGCCGAAGCCGAGTTCGAGATCCAGGAATTGTTTGACGATATGGGCGGCGCTGTTGACGAAGAGGCTCTGGCTGACGAAGCCTAAGCCAAACAGCACACCTGCACAAAGATTGGGCCGCATCCTATAACAGGGTGCGGCCCTTTTTCATGAGCGCCTGCGGCCTTCTAGCCCTGCCCCAGTGCAAAGCCCCACCAACGCAAAAGGCCCGCGCCAATAAGCGCGGGCCTTTCTATTCGTTACTGCCCCGCCCAGCTAACGAGCCAAGCGCAGAAGCCTACTCGTCTTCGAGTGCTTCAACAGCCTTTTGCAGCTCATCTTTGCTCGCCTCGTCTCAGCAACTTCGGCTTTCTCAAATATATGATCAACAACCTTATCTTCAAAGATAGGCGCTTGGATCTGCTGACGTGCCTGTGCGTTCTTCTGCACATATTCAAAGAACTCACGCTCTTGGCCGCGATACTGGCGCGCTTGGGTCAAGATCGCCTGAGTCAGTTCAGAATCAGTCACCTTGATCTCGGCTTTTTGGCCGATATCTGCCAGAAGCAGGCCCAGCTTCACCCGGCGCACAGCAAGCCGCTTATGCTCGTCAGTGGTCTCTACATCTGGGTGATCATGGCCCTGAACATCAGGGTTGTCTTCATGCCATAGCTGGTGCGCAATCTGGCCTGCTTCGGCATCAACCAAAGTCGGCGGCAGTTCAAAATCAACAGCCTTGTCCAGCGCGTCAAGCAAAGCACGTTTGGCCACAGCCCGCGCCGCACCTTTATACTCAACTTCAAGCCGCTCGCTGATCTGTGTCTTCAGACCGTCAACATCTTCGGCACCAAACTGCTTGGCCAGCTCGTCATTCAATTCAGCAGCTTTAGGCGCTTTGATCGCCTTAACAGTACAAGTGAAAATAGCGACCTTACCGGCCAGATCAGGGGCTTGATATTCAGCCGGGAAAGTAACCTCGACCTCTTTAACCTCGTCAACCTTAGTGCCAACCAGCTGCTCTTCAAAACCAGGGATGAAGGAGTTGGAACCGAGCACCAGAGGATAGTCATCAGACGCACCGCCGTCAAAAGCTTCGCCGTCAACCTTGCCCAAGAAATCAATAGTGATCTGGTCACCGTCTTTAGCTTTGGAGCCCTTGCGGCGGTCTTCAAAGTTCTGAGCGGTCTCGGCCAAATTATCGAGCGCCTCTTTAACATCAGCCTCATCAGCCGCAACAATCATCCGTGTCAGCGAGATCTTCGAATAGTCGACCTCTGGCACATCAGGCAGCGCTTCATAGCTGACATTGACGACAACATCGTCGCCCTCTTTCCAATCTTCATTGGCCATCTTTACGTCAGGCTGCATGGCAGGCCGGTCACCAGATGTCTCAAGATGGTTGCTCAGCGCGCCATCAATTGTTTCTTGCATGGCTTCGCCCATGACCCGCTGGCCATATTGCTTCTTAAGCAGCGCCATCGGCACCTTGCCCTTACGAAAACCCTTCATCTCAATGTCGGGCTGCGCTTCAAGCAATTTTTCCTGAACTTTGTCATTAAGCTCAGCAGCCGTAACAGTGATTGAATAACCGCGGCTAAGACCTTCGTTCAAGGTTTCGGTGACCTGCATTTTTCGTCCTTCACATCAATAATCTGGTGCGGGTGAAGGGACTCGAACCCCCACGCCTCGCGGCGCCAGAACCTAAATCTGGTGCGTCTACCAATTCCGCCACACCCGCA
>JAESRD010000215.1 GCA_016764835.1 Paracoccaceae bacterium
GGCGGGTGATCCTCGGCGCGGCTATGGCGCTGGGACGGCTTGAAACTCTGGCCCTTATCGCGCTGTTAAACCCTGATATCTGGCGCAGGTAAGCACCGGTTCTAACCATTGCGCAGAGACATGTGCTTTTGGGGTGGTAGTTCCTTAGCCTGCGGGACATACTCAATTTATTAGATATGGGCCGATAGCGGCCTCAAGAATAAAGGGTACGGCCATGGCGGCTGATAAACAGAGCCTGCAAGACGCGTTTCTTAACCACGTACGCAAAACCAAGGTTCCGGTCACAATATTCCTCGTAAACGGCGTAAAGCTGCAAGGTGTCATCACTTGGTTTGACAGCTTTTGCGTATTGCTGCGCCGTGATGGCCAATCGCAATTGGTCTATAAAAGCGCGATCTCAACGATCATGCCTTCTCAGCCCATAAACCTTTATGATGGTGAAGATTGAGCGGGACTGAGACAGCCGAGCCTGTCACCCGCGCTTTTGTCATCCACCCGGAATTAAAAACCGCTCAATCACGGCGCGACCCCGCGGCAGTGCTCGAAGAAGCTTTGGCCTTGGCCGATGCTTTGCCGGGGCTGGAAGTCATCGGCGGCGATGTTGTGCGCTTGGCCAAGCTGAGCCCGGGCCACCTGTTTGGCAAAGGCAAGGTAACCGAGCTTGGTACCATGTTCGAGGAGGCCGAGATTGATCTGGTGTTGGTTGACGGCTCGGTCACCCCGGTTCAGCAGCGCAATCTTGAAAAGGCGTGGAACGTTAAACTGCTCGACCGAACCGGGCTGATCCTTGAGATATTCTCCGACCGTGCGCGCACCCGCGAAGGTGTGCTGCAAGTTGAGATGGCGGCGCTGAGCTATCAGCGCACCCGGCTTGTGCGGGCATGGACCCATCTTGAGCGCCAGCGCGGCGGGCTTGGTTTTGTCGGCGGTCCCGGCGAGACCCAGATCGAGGCTGACAGGCGCGCGATTGATGACCATCTTGGCCGGTTGCGCAAACAGTTGCAAAAGGTCACCAGGACCCGCGAGCTGCACCGCGCGGCGCGGGCCAAAGTACCCTTCCCGATTGTTGCCCTTGCTGGCTACACCAATGCTGGCAAATCGACTTTGTTTAACCGGCTGACCGGCGCTGATGTGCTTGTCAAAGATATGCTGTTCGCCACGCTCGACCCAACCATGCGCCGCGTCGAGCTGAGCACCGGCGATGAGGTGATTATGTCGGATACGGTGGGCTTTATCTCTGACCTGCCGACCGAGCTTGTCGCCTCGTTTCGGGCGACACTCGAAGAGGTGCTCGACGCTGATCTGATCTTGCATGTCCGCGATATCAGCCATCCGCAAAGCGCCGAACAGGCTGCTGATGTTGATGGGATACTTGAGGGGCTGGGTGTCAGTGATGACATCGTGCAGCTTGAGGTTTGGAACAAGATCGACCTGCTGTCGAAAGAAGATCAAGAAGCCGTGCGGCTACGCGCTGCGCGCAGCGATACGGCCGTGCCGATTTCGGCGATCACCGGCGAAGGGCTCGACGAGCTGATTGATCTTATCAGTGCGCACTTGCGGCCACGCCGGTTTGAAGAACGTCTGAACCTGCCCTATGCGCAGGCGCAAAAACGGGCTTGGTTGCATAATGAAGGTGTGATCACCGATGAGAGCAATGATGAGGACGGTTTCGTGCTTGATGTGCTTTGGTCGGAGCGGCAAAAGGCGCAGTTCGCTAAGCTTTAGGGCGCTTCTGGTGTGAGCATTGTTACCCCGACGGCCGCCGCACGGGCTAAGGCCGGGTCGAGCGACATGGGGATATATTCGCCCCGGCGCCATAGCGCACCCATATCATCATAATAGCGTGAAAGCGGGTGGCCTGACTGGCCGGTTGAGATGATGAACACCGAGCTATCGGGGTCGGCGAAATCATAGACACCGCGGTAGGCGGCGGCATGGACATTGAGAAACGGGTCTTCCTCGGTGCCAGCGGACAGCCCGCGCATAAGCGTATTATCACCGCCGCTGGTGGACTGGCGAATATTGACGAACCAATGCAAGATCGGGGTCTTGCCCAAGATCGGATGGTCATGGGCGGCCTCATGCGCGTCGCCCCAGCGCAGGCTCTCAAGCGATGTGTCGTAGTTTTCACCGATCCAGACCAGCGCGTCGTCAAGTGCGATGCGGGCAATGTCGGAGCAGGTCTCGCTTGGGGCCGATTGGATCACATCGCACCAGACCGCAGCGCCACCAATATTGCGGTAAACCCGTTCAATGAACAGCGGCTGCACATGGTTGAAGTTGCGGGTCAGGGGGCCAAGCTCGTCGCGGATCAGCCGGTCTTGCAGGGCGCGGACCCAGGCGGCGTAGATCAGCGGCTCTGGCAGATGTTCGTTCATCTCACCGTTCCACTCGGCCAGCAGGGCCAGCGCGCGTTGGCGTTGCCGGGCCGGGGTGCCTTCGGGGGCGGCATCGCCGGTAAACCACAAATCAGCGCCGATCAGCGGCAAAATGGCGCGGGCCGTATAGCTGACTGTGTCGAGCTGGGTCTCGATAAAGCTCTCGCGGGTATGGACTTGGCGCGCCTGCATGAGGAACCGCCAGCGGTTGATCCGCTGGGTGTCGCCCCAACGGTAGGAGATGTGCAGCGGAAAGGTGCCGTCGATAATCTTGTTATTGGTGTTGCCAAGAATACCACCCTGCGGGTCGAAAAACGCCGGGTTTTCGTTGGCCGGGTACATGCCTTGCCAGCGGTTCTGTTCCAACCAGCCCGGGGTGGGCAAGCGGCCAAGGCTTTGGTGGGCAGGGTCACGCATCGGCATGGCCCCGGCAAGGACCAGCGCAATATGGTTGCGATCAGCGAGGGTAAAGTTTTGCGACGGCGCGATATACAGCTCCAGCGCCGCGCTGGCTTCGTCGACATTATGCGCCTGCATCAACCGCAGACCGGCGGTCATGGTGGTGTCGGTATCGCTGAGCGCGGTCCAGCTGACAGTGGTGACATGGCCGAGCGGCCGGATTGTGCCGAGGTTATATTGGTCAGGCGGCAGCACCGGGCCATTGGCGGTCCATTGCAGCTGAACCGTGATCGAGGCCGCGTCTTTGATGTTGATAATACTGTCGCGGGTGATGAAATCTGTCCAGCCATTCGGCGTGCGGTATTGCCCGGCGTTTTGCGAATTGACCTCTTCGATATAAACATCTTGGTCATCAAGATAGGAGGCCGTGAGCCCCC
>JAESRD010000216.1 GCA_016764835.1 Paracoccaceae bacterium
AATACGACAGTCGAGAACTGGGGCGAGATCCTTTCGGGCGGCCCGCCGCGTGATGGCATCCCGGCTTTGTCAAACCCATCCTTCATTGCCGCCAACCTAGAGACCCGTCTGTCGGCCCGCGAGCCGGTGATCACCGTCGAGATCTTGGGCGAAGTGCCGCGCGCCTATCCGGTGCGCTACTTAACATGGCATGAGATCGTCAATGACCGGATCGGCGACACCCCGGTTGCCGTCACCTTCTGCCCCTTATGCAACTCAGGCATCGCCTTTGACAGGCGCACCCAAGCGGGCGAGCTGAGCTTTGGCGTCTCGGGCAAGTTGCGCAATTCAGACATGGTGATGTTTGACCGCGAAACCGAAAGCTGGTGGCAACAGGCGGTCGGCACGGCGATTGTCGGCACGCTGACCGGCACCGAGCTGGTCACTTTGCCCTCATGGATGGAAAGCTGGGAAGTCTATGCCGCCCGCAACCCAGACGGGCTGGTCATGGACCAACCCAACTTTGGCCGCGACTATGGGCGCAACCCCTATACCGGCTATGACAGCTCGCAGCGGCCGTTCCTGTATAGCGGCGCACTGCCACCCCACGGCATAGCCCCCCTCGCAAGGGTGGTGCGCATCGGCGCACGCGCCTGGCCGCTCGACCGCTTGGCCCAAGAAGGCAAGATAGAAGAGACCGGCGTGGTGATCAGCTGGACCGAGGGCCAAGCTTCGGCGCTGGACACGGCCCGGATCGCCGATGGCCGCGAAGTTGGCAATGTGCGGGTGTTTGACGGGGCAGGCAACCCGGTGGTGCATGACGTTATGTTCGCCTTCGCCTTTCATGCCTTTTGGCCAAATGGTGAATGGATGCTTGGGCAGTAAAGGCTTAGAAAATATCCGAATAAAGCCGCGGTCCATCTGCGGCTTTTAGCCCGGCTCTTTGGCAAAACGCGGCGCTGATCTCATCTTGCACGTCAAGCTGTGCATGCATGGCGCGCACACCGCTGCGGCCCAGCGAGGCGGTGATGGCATGAACAACTTCAGTGCCAATACCGCGCCGCCGCACAGAGGGGCGCACGTATATGTCGGTCAGCCAAGCCTCAGGGCCAGAGAGCTGAACCGACCATGAGAAACTGACACTCATATAGCCCAAGGGCGCGCGCTCTGGGCCTATCAGCCAAACTGCGCCCAAAGGGTTTCCCAGCAAAAGCGGGCCGTAAGCTTGGCGCAATGCGTCGTCCGAGCGCCCGGTTTGCGCCTCTTCATTGGCCCTGATCAAAAGCGAGACCAGCCGGTCTTCATCCTTGGCCTTCGCCAAGTGAATGGCCGTGCTCATAGTTTTGCCAATTGTCTTGTAAGCAGCGCAAAGAACCCCTTGGTATCGGCAGTGCCCATAAACATGGCATTGGCTGGCCGGTCGGTAACGCCCCACCAATCGGCAACGGTCATGCCCATTGTCAGCTCCGACTCCGTCTCGATCTCAACGTTGATATGACGGCCAGAGAACAGGTCTGGCTCCAGCAAATAGGCGATGACGCAAGGGTCATGCAGTGGCGCGCCAGCATGGCCGTATTTGGCGATGTCATAGCGCTCGAAAAAGTCGGTCCAACTGGCAACGACTTGGCCAAGATGCGTGTTCATTGCGCGCAGTTCAGCAATCCATGCGGCGGTGGTCAGCACCTTATGGGTCACGTCCAGCGGCATGACCACCAGCGGCACACCGGCACCGAAGACGATCCTGGCGGCTTCGGGGTCAACATAGATGTTGAACTCGGCGGCAGGGGTGATGTTGCCAACCTCAAAATAGGCGCCGCCCATCAGCACAATCTCTTGCACGCGGTCAATAATATCGGGGGCTTTTTGGAAAGCGCTGGCAATGTTTGTCAGCGGCCCAAGTGGGCAGAGCGTGACTGTGCCTGAAGGCTCACGCCGCAGGGTTTCTATAATGAAATCAACGCCGTGCTGGGTTTGAGATGGCATTGTCGGCGCAGGCAGTTCTATGCCATCAAGCCCAGTTTTTCCGTGCACATGTTCGGCAGTTACCAAGGTGCGCTTTAGCGGCGCGGCACAGCCGGCAAAGACCGGGACATCCTGCGCGCCTGCCAGTTCACAGATCTTGCGGGCATTGATTTCCGTTAGCGCCAACGGCACATTGCCTGCCACCACAGTTAGGCCCAATAGCTCAAGCTTTTGCGGCGCGCTAAGGGCCAATAAGATGGCGACTGCATCATCCTGGCCGGGGTCGGTATCAATGATGATCTTACGGCGCATCACGCATCCTTTGTTTGATCTATTGGGTATGGCGGCTCAGATTAGATATGGCCAGCCCTTGGCCCAGATTCGGGTGCGATATTTCTTGATAATCTAGCTGGATATTAGCGATCAAAGCGGCAAGTTTGCCGGGCCTGCAGATTGAATTTATCAGATTGGTTGACAAATATGGCACAGCCTTTTGCAAAAATAGATACATTCTAATATTTATTGACCGGTTCTCAACAAAATTAACACTTCGCTTAGAAAGTTTGTTCAGGAGTTAACTAGTATTATGCGCATCTTTTTGGGAACAACACCTGTCCCGACGCTGCGCTCATGATTTTTTTTGTTCGAAACGAGGGTGTAATGTTCGGAATAGTTGTCTGGGTTTCCGCAGACCGAAGCCGCGCTTTAATAGCATGTGATGAAGGCCGGGATCTCGCAATTGCGATGAAACCGCCTGCTATGGTTGCTGCTAATAGTCGGCAAGATGCGGTGGATACTTCTGCTATTTATTTCGAAGATTGGCTGGAAGTTGGTTCGCAGGTTGAATTTCAATCGGTGATGTCGGGGCGTGGCCGTTTGGCACTGAACCTGACAAACTTGCCCGGCCCACGCAACGAGATGTTCCTCAAACAGATCGGCGATCTACTCAGAGTCGAAGCAATGCGTCAGAGATCGCGCGCTGCGGCTCAGCGCTATTGGGCCGAAAATGATGAGCTGGCCAGCGAAAGTAATGTTGTTCCTTTGGCACGCGGATAGCCCGACGCGGCTAGTATGTGTACCAATCTCACCAGCAGGCTGACAATCCGCCTCTCCCCCAGATGCGGGAGAGGCACTTTGGTAATAAGTGTCTGCGGCTATGGGCGCACAGAACTTATCATGAGTTAACCGGCAGTCATGCGACCACGCGCCAGAGCGGCGACACCTGTTCGCGCAACTTCTAGCAAGCCAAGTGGGCGCATCAGCTCAGCAAAAGCGTCAATCTTTTCGGGCGTGCCGGTGATCTCAAAGACAAAGCTCTCCAGCGTCGAATCCACCACATTTGCCCGAAAAATTTCGGCCAACCGCAAAGCTTCGATCCGTTTGTCAGCCACGCCTTGCACCTTGAACAATGCCAGTTCGCGCTCAACCGATGGCCCTTCGACGGTCAAATCATTAACCTGATGCACCACAACAACCCGGCCGAGCTGAGCTTTGATCTGCTCAATGATCTGCGGGGTGCCAGAGGTCACTATCGTGATCCGGCTGCGGTTCACGTCATGATCTATCTCGGCCACTGTCAGGCTTTCGATATTATAACCACGTCCGGCAAAAAGCCCGATCACCCGTGCCAACACGCCGGGCTCGTTCTCAACGATCACCGCCAGCGTGTGTTTCTCAATATGCTGCGAATTTGGGTCGCGCAGATTATAGGCAGAATGGCTCGTCGAGCCTGCTTTGATATTTAGGGCGCTCATTTGCGTCTCCTTTTCGATATTTGAAAACCGTCAATTTGCACGGCCTTAAACCAGCACCGCACCGCCTTCTTTGATTGCACCTTCAACCTGATCGTCACCTAGCAGCATCTCATTATGCGGCTTGCCGGATGGGATCATCGGATAACAGTTTTCATGTTTTTCAACCATACAGTCGAAAACAACCGGGCCATCATAGGCCAACATTTCCATTATCGCATCATCGAGGTCTTTGGGGTCTGAGCAGCGAATGCCCTTAGCGCCAAATGCCTCGGCCAGTTTTACGAAATCTGGCAGCGATTCAGACCAGCTTTGCGAGTAACGCTCGCCGTGCAAGAGCTGCTGCCATTGGCGGACCATGCCGAGGCGCTCATTGTTGAGAATGAACTGTTTCACTGGCAGCCGGTATTGCGCCGCCGTGCCCAGCTCTTGCATGTTCATCAGCCACGAGGCCTCGCCAGCTACGTTGATAACCGTTGCATTAGGGTGGGCCAATTGCACACCAATAGAGGCCGGGAAGCCGTAGCCCATTGTGCCCAAGCCGCCTGATGTCAGCCAGCGATTTGGTTCTTCAAAATGAAGATATTGCGCCGCCCACATTTGGTGCTGGCCGACCTCGGTGCAGATATAACGGTCATGATCTTTGGTCAGCTCTTGCAGCCGTTGCAATGCATATTGCGGTTTAATGATCGTGTCAGAGCCGGTGTAGTTCAGGCACTCAACCTTGCGCCATTCGCTAATCTGACCCTGCCAATTGGCAATAGCAGCCTTATTAATCTTGCGGCCGCGTGACTTCCACAGGTTCAAGATATCTTCAAGAACATGGCCAACATCGCCGATGATAGGGATGTCCACGGCGACGATCTTGTTGATTGAAGACGGGTCAATGTCGATATGGGCCTTGGTCGAGCCGGGGCTGAACTTTTCCAGCAAGCCTGTGATCCGGTCATCAAACCGCGCGCCAATATTGATCATCAGATCGCAATCATGCATGGCCAGATTGGCCTCATACAGCCCGTGCATGCCCAGCATGCCCAGCCAGTTTTTGCCCGAGGCCGGATAGGCGCCCAGACCGAGCAAGGTCGAGGTGATCGGGAAGCCGGTGGCGTCCACCAGTTCGCGCAGCAATTGCGAAGCGGCGGGGCCCGAGTTGATCACGCCACCGCCGGTGTA
>JAESRD010000217.1 GCA_016764835.1 Paracoccaceae bacterium
CCCGCCACTTTAACCTGTATGAGTTGAGCGATATGCCGCATGTGTTTCGCCGCGAAATGCCGATGCGGATGCGGGTTTTCAATTCGGTCCAGCCCAACATTTTCAACGACTTTCAGCCCGCCGCCTTTGAACAGGTCAGCGCGCAGCTCAGCATTGATATGGGCACTGCGATCGCAACGCTGATCCAGATCAGCGACCAAGACAGTTTTGGCCTGCACCTGAACCCGGCTGACATTTGGTTTGACTATAACAGCAATGGGACCCGCGACGCGAATGAAGGCGTGTTCAATCACGCTGGCACCGGCCCGCTAAGAGAGACCGACTTCGCCATCGAGGTGCGGTTTGATTCGTCGGACAAATATTGGCTATTATCCCGTGCGCATCTTTTCGCCGGGGCGGGCGCGCTGGTTCAGGCCCTGCATCCAACAGGCGCGATCACCGAGGTTTAGGAAGCAGCAGAGCGGATGGGCGCGTTATCAACCAACCAATATGATGAAAACTCGATTCTTAGCGGTCCGTTCAATACTGCTTTCGTAGAATTTACCACAATGTTTCTGGTTACGCTGGACCAACAGCCGCTCGCCAACCATAGCCGCGCGGCGCAAAGCCATTTCTTAGGAATGATCGCTGACAACCGCCGCTTTTGGCAAAGCGTTGAGAACGAGACCGATGATAATGCGGAATGGGTCGCTAATGCGCGCCAACATGCGGCGACCGGCCATCCGATATTGGCTGAGACAAGCGCGTCTTGGCTGCTAGCGCTTGATCAGGCAGAGGCCGTATTGACCGGCGCGTTGCTACTGCCGCATTGGCGTTTGCGGCCCGGCACCGGTATCAACCTGCACCGGCTGTTGCAGGATCCGCCGCCAATTGGCTTTGCGCAACTGGTGCATGGCACCGGGCTTGAGCCGATTGTGGAAACCGGCACAACCGCAGGGCTGGCAATCTGGCAACAGATAAAGCCCGCATATCTGGCAGCTGGCTATTTCAACTTGGTTCACATCAACTGATTCGCGCCGAAAAGACCCTGCGTCATTCAACTTGTGATCACAGCTGCGAAAAGTGTGATCACAAATGTCGGGTTTTAGGTTACCCTTCCGAAATACTTGTTCTTTAGGCCCCCTTTTTGTGTTTCTACTGCACGCAACCGCGGCAAACAGAGGTCGGCCCCAATGAACATCCATGAATATCAGGCAAAAGCGCTGTTGCGCTCCTATGGCGCACCCGTTTCTGACGGCCGCGTAGTCTTGCGCGCCGAAGAGGCAAAGAGCGCCGCAGGCGAAATGGACGGCCCGCTTTGGGTTGTCAAAGCCCAGATCCACGCTGGTGGACGCGGCAAGGGCAAATTCAAAGAAGCCGACGCCGGTGAAAAAGGCGGCGTGCGTCTGACATCGTCGGTTGAGGAAGCCGCCGATGAGGCCAAGAAGATGTTGGGCCGCACGCTGGTCACGCACCAGACCGGCCCGGCAGGCAAGGTTGTCAACCGCATCTATATAGAAGACGGTTCGGGCATTGAGACTGAGATGTATCTCGCTCTGCTCGTTGACCGCCAGACCAGCAGCATCAGCTTTGTGTGCTCTACTGAGGGCGGCATGGATATTGAAGAGGTCGCCGCATCGACCCCCGAAAAGATCCTGTCATTTAGTGTTGATCCTGCCGTTGGCTATCAAGCATTTCATGGCCGCCGCGTTGCATTCTCGCTCGGGCTCAAGGGCCAGCAGGTTAAGCAATGCGTCAAGCTAATGGGTCAGCTCTACAAAGCGTTCACCGAAAAAGACATGGAAATGCTGGAGATCAACCCGCTGATCGTAACTGATAAGGGCGACCTTAAAGTGCTCGACGCCAAGGTTAGCTTTGATGGCAACGCGATCTACCGCCACCCCGATATTGCCGCATTGCGCGATGAGAGCGAAGAAGACGCCAAAGAGCTGGCCGCTTCCAAGTTTGACCTCAACTATATTGCACTCGACGGCGAAATTGGCTGCATGGTCAACGGTGCCGGTCTGGCCATGGCGACAATGGATATCATCAAACTCTACGGTGCTGCCCCGGCTAACTTCCTTGATGTTGGCGGCGGTGCGACCAAAGAAAAGGTCACCGAGGCCTTTAAGATCATCACCTCAGACCCACAGGTCAAAGGCATTTTGGTCAATATTTTTGGCGGCATCATGCGCTGTGACGTGATCGCAGAGGGTGTTGTTTCTGCCGTTAAAGAGATCGGGCTCGACGTGCCGCTCGTTGTGCGCCTTGAGGGCACCAATGTCGAACAAGGCATCGCTATCATCAATAATTCGGGCCTCAATGTTATTGCCGCCAAAGATCTTCGCGATGGCGCTGAGAAGATTGTGAAGGCTGTAAAAGGATGAAAAAGCTCGCCCTTTCGATTGCCGCAGCTGTTTCGCTGTTCATGTCATTTGCGCTTCCGGCGCGGGCTGATTACAATCAGCTTTTCGCCGAGGCGTTGGAAATCTGCCTCAATAGCTACCCCGATATGGGCGAGATCAGGCGCAATGCACGCTCTGCGGGCTTTCGCTCTGTCGGCCAACGTCAAGGTACTGACTTTTTCACATCAGCGGGCGACCGTGTGATTATGATGGTGAACGCCTCAAACAGCGACCGGTCTTGCGGCCTCGGCCAAAACCGGCTGCGCGGCCAAAACGCTGTCGATTCCGTGCAGCAGATTTTGGCAAACACCGTCGGCGACCGGGCCCATCCAATTGATGTCAGCGACAGCCGTGTGTTCATCGCCGGTTGGTTCGTTGAAAACGGCAATGCGGGCTATGTTGTTGCCGTCCGGTGGCAGATCAACATTCAGGGCTTCTTCACTGGTTCGCTGGTTGTTGTCCTCGATGGAGATGAGTGATCATGGTTGTTAGTCTTCGTTTCGCGCGGCGCGCATTGAGCAGCGCCGTTGTTGGGCTGGCCTTGGCTTTGGCCGGCTGCTCAAACGTGCCGCCGCAAAGCGAAGGCGTGCGTGCCGCACCAGCGCCTGCAAGTGCGGCAACAGCCGCGCGCCTGTTTCAGCAGATTTGCATTGATAACCGGGCCGATTTGTCGCGCTCTTTACCCCAGCTCAATGCCCCGCCTTTCGTGCTCAACACATTTGAAGCGATCTACTACAACCAGTCGGTCAACCTGTCGTTCAAGATCACACCGCTGGCTGGCACGCCGGGCGGCATTTGCTCCATGATTTGGGGCAATGATCAAAGCGACAGCAGCAACCGTTCGGCGATCACCCGGCTTTCAAGCGAGATCGACTATTCAGGCCGCCAAGCCAATGGGCTGATGGTTGCCGTGATTGTGGGGCTGCTCTGATGGGTGCCCGGCAAAGACATCAACCGGCGCGGGCCCGCTTGGGCCACCTGCCCGCCATTGGCGGCGCGTTTAACCAAGTGTTGCGGGGCGAGCAATGAGCCAGCCCAATGATCCTGCAGCAACAAACCCCGCGCCACAGCGGCGGGTGATTGTGCATATTGGCCTCAACAAAACCGGGTCGAGCACGATCCAGTCTTGGCTGGGCATCAATGTTGATGCATTGCGCGCACAAAACCTTTATTTTGATGAGCTTGGCCCGCCTGAAGGGCCCGAGCTGAACGGGATCCTTGGTTGGGCGATGCTTGGCCAAGCGGTCAACAAAGATTGGCTGCCCGGCCCCTGGCAACGCATGGCTTATGGGGTGCAGGACCGCGACCAGCTTGACAAAAGAATTGGCAGTTTCTTGGCCCGGGCTGAGAAGTGCTTTCCGCCGCCAGGTGAAGGTGGCACATTTATCATCTCCTCAGAATTCATCGGCACATCTTTGCGCGTCCCGCGCCGCATAAATGCGCTGCATAGCTGGCTGTCTGGCCAGTTTGATCAGGTCACTTATCTCGTCTACATTCGCGACCAGCTTGACTGGGTGCCCAGCGCTTATACGCAAGCCATCCGATCGGGCGAGCATTCTAGCCTCGATGATTTCATCGGAAAGAAAGGTGAAAATGACTATGCCGCATTGTTATCCACATGGATAAAAGCTGTCGGCAAAGAGAACTTTGTCGTTCGGCTCATGGCACGAGACTATTTGACCAATAGTGATTTGATCGAAGACTTTGCCGGGTTTGTCGGCGCAGATACCAGCAAGACAGCGCGGCCTGACCCACAAAATGAGAGCCTGTCGCGGCGGCGGCTGCAATTCGCGCGTTTTTCAAATAAATATGCCGTGCCGTTCATGCGCAAAGTTGGGCTGCGCAGGTTTGAGCGCCACATCCAAAAAATGCCGCTGCCCTTTTGTGGCGGCCCAAAACTGCGCCTAAACGCTAAACAATCTGCGCGGGTCGCCGCACTTAATGATACCTCAAATGAACAGCTGCGCGCCGCGATCTTCCCTGAACGGCCCGCGCTTTTTGTGAGGTCGCAATGACAGATATCACACCTTGTACCAATCACCCAAAACGCTTTTCAACCGAAATGAAAGACTGACAAATGGCCATACTCATCGACGAAAACACCCGCGTCATCTGCCAGGGCTTTACTGGCTCTCAAGGCACGTTCCACTCGGAGCAAGCCATTGAATATGGCACAAAAATGGTCGGCGGCGTGACCCCCGGCAAGGGCGGCCAGGTTCACCTGAACCTGCCTGTATTTAACAGCTGCCACGAGGCCGTTGAGAAGACCGGCGCCAATGCATCCGTGATCTACGTGCCGCCTCCCTTTGCCGCCGACAGTATCCTTGAGGCGATCGACGCCGAGATCCCGCTGGTGATCTGCATCA
>JAESRD010000218.1 GCA_016764835.1 Paracoccaceae bacterium
GCAGCGCCAGCGGGTGGCGATTGGCCGGGCTTTGGTTAAGCATGCCGAAGTGCTGCTGTTTGACGAGCCATTGTCGAACCTTGATGCCAAGCTGCGCACCGAGATGCGGCTTGAAATCAAGAAGCTGCATGACACGTTAAAGCCGACGATTGTCTACGTCACCCATGACCAAATTGAGGCCATGACCATGGCCACCAAGATCGCGGTAATGAATGACGGCGAGATCCAGCAATTTGGCACACCAGATGATGTGTATGAGAATCCGGCAAATCTGTTTGTCGCCAGTTTTATTGGCTCTCCAGCCATGAACCTTGCCGCCGCCACGCTGACAGTTGACGGTGGCCAACCGCTGGCAACATTCGCCGATGGCAGCGCCATGTCGCTCACAGACGCGCCGTTTGACAATGATGTGCAGCCAGACCGTGAAATCATGGTTGGCATGCGGCCTGAACATTTCGTCATGGATGCCACGGGCAGCGCCGCCGGCCATGCCGCGTTTGAGCTGCCCGTGCGCATGGTCGAGCGCACAGGCTCAGACGCCCTCATTTCACTCGACTTTGCCGGCGAGCATCTGTTCGTCCGCGCCGAGCCAGACCGCGCCGTAAAAATAAAATCAGGCGATGCGGTCTCGGTCCACTACCCGATCGCCAAATTAAATCTGTTCGACGTCCAAACCGGGCAGAGATTGTAAAATTTCTAGGGAGGAAAAACTATGAAATTCGCAAAATGTAACCTGACGGCAGCTCTTATGCTCGGCGTCTCGACACTGGCCGTACAAGCCGAAGATCTGGTGGTTTATCAGACATGGTCATCACCGGCCGAAGTGGCAGCGCTAAATGTGCTCAATGACGCGGTATCAGCGCAGGGCATCAACTGGATAGACATCACGATCCCGCATGATACCGGCTCAAGCGTTAGCTTGCTGAACTTGGTCATTGGCGGCAACCCCCCCAATATTTTCTCCGAAAATAACACTGGGGTTTACCGTGATCTGACAGGGATGGGCCTTGGCCGCGACCTGACAGAGGCGTTCACTGAATCTGGGGCGATCGAGCATTTCTCAGCAGCCGTGCTCAATGCCATCACTATTGACGGCGAAATCCGCAAAATGCCGCTGGGCGTGCATATTGACGGGATGCTGTATTACAACATGGAAGTGGCCCAAGCCGCGGGTGTTGACCCAACCGCTTGGGGCTCGCTTGACGAGATGTATGCTGATTTTGAGAAAATCAGCGCCGCCGGTTACACGCCTTTGGCAGTTGGTGCGCAGCAATGGCAGATCGGTTATCTGACCCATGCAATGATGGCGACTGTTGGCGGGCCTGAAGTGTATAATGCACTCTACGGTGCCGAGCCTGACCGCGATGTGCTGAGCAGCGACGCTGTGCGCACAGTGTTCGAATGGCTGCGCAAGTTCCAAGAAGCCTCAGACGAGGGTTCGGTTAACCGCGACTGGAATATGACCACCAACGAGGTCATCACCGGTGGCGCACTGATGCAGATCCACGGTG
The DNA here is from genome assembly GCA_016764835.1 of Paracoccaceae bacterium. Next base: position 1,512 of record JAESRD010000218.1, read on the forward strand.
ACTGGATGAAGGGCGAGTGGCGCGCCGCTGGCCGCGAGGCTGGTGTCGATTTTGGCTGTATTCCGGTGCCGGGCTACGAGGCGGTTGCTGTTACGGTTGACGGCTGGGGCGCCTTGGGCGGCCAATCACCCGAAGTTGACGCCGCTGAGATGCTGTTCGCACAGATCGTCACAGGGGCTGAAGTCAACGCTGCTTTTGCCAGTGTTAAAGGGGCGACCCCGGTGCGCAACGATGTACCGTCGGGTGCGCTCGACGCCTGCTCGCAGCGTGTGATCGAGCTGTTGGGCGACAATGACCGTCAGGTCAACAACCCGTCGGTGACGGTTGATGCCGATTGGTCAAGTGCAATCTGGGAAGTTGCGTTTAACTTCTGGTCAGACCCAGAAATGTCGGTTGATGACGCTGTTGCAAATCTCGAATCGCAATATGACGTAATCGTATACTAAACCTCCTCCCTGAGGTAGCCGGCCCGGGCTGCCACTTGGCGCGGGCCACCATTTCTCCAATAAAATAAAGGGTATAACCATGGTCTCCCGGCTACTGGACGAAGATGCTGTGATGCAAATCTGCTTTGTAACTCATGATGCTTTGGCATCGGCGCAGTGGTTTGCAGACCTGACAGGCAAGCCGCTCCCGTCTGAGGGCGGCGCGGCTGAGGCTGAGGAGGCGCAGGCGATTTACAATGGCAAACCGGCCGAGGTTGGCTGCAAAATTCGCATGTTTGCCTTTGGCAATATTGATGTCGAATTTCTAGAGCCCGGCCCTGAGAAAAGCGCCTGGCGCGACTTGCTGGAAGAAAAAGGCCCCGGTTGCCACCACATTGCCTTTCGCACCCGCAACTTGACCAAGCGGCACGACTATTTAGAGGGCAAAGGCCACGCCATGTTGCAGCGCGGTGAGTTTGACGGCGGCCATGGACGCTACGCTTATTATGACACTGTCAAAGAGCTGGGCGTAATGATTGAGCTGCTGGAATTTAACAAAGATATGGAGCCGCAACTGTGAGCGAGACCCGTTACCCGATAGCCTACCAGCTTTATTCATCGCGCAAATTTTTGCCGCTTGAGGCGCAGCTGCCGCAGCTAAAGGCAATGGGCTATGATGCGATAGAACCATGGTTGCCAGCCTATGAGGCCAACCCAGCGGGCTTTAAAAAATCATTAGATGATAACGGCTTAGCTTGCTACGGTTTCCATATGCCACTCACTGGCTTGGCCGATGAGCCTAACCGCTATATCGATATTGCCCTGACTTTGGGCGCCAAATACATGATCCCGCCCTTTATTGCGCAAGAAGAGCGCCGCGCCACGACCAGGTACTGGCAAGGCATTGGCGAGACTTTGGCAAAGGGCGGTGAACTGGCGGCGGCGCAGGGCTTAAAAGTGCTGTGGCACAACCATGATTTTGAGTTTGCTCCCCTGCCCGACGGCTCGCGGCCGATCGACCATATCCTCGCCGCACCCGAGGTCTATTTTGAAATAGATTGCGGCTGGATTAAGCGGGCCGGCGCAGATCCCGCGGCTGAGTTGGCCCGGTTTAAGGACCGCATTTTGGCCATCCAAACCAAAGACACTGCCCCGGTTGGCACAGTGGAAGATGACGGCTGGACGGCGACCGGCGACGGCATAATCGATTGGGCGGCCATGGTCGGGCTGTTTCGCGACACAGCCGCCGATCATATTGTCACCGAGCATGACAACCCGTCTGACTGGCAGCGTTTCGCCAAACGTTCGATTGACCATTTGCGTGGGCTGGGGCTTTAGCGGCAAAACCGGCTGACATCTCTGCGAATAGGCCGCATAATGCGGCAGCATCGGAGAGAAACCATGAACAATAAGACCGTCATCATCACCGGGGCCAGCCGCGGCATTGGCGAAGC
>JAESRD010000219.1 GCA_016764835.1 Paracoccaceae bacterium
CAAGCCAAGCAAAAAGCCCGGATCAATGCCTATAATGAGCTGGCTGCCAGTCAGAGCGTGACAAGATCGGCCGCGCCCAGATCATCATCCCCAATGGCCAACGTTTGGGCAATAAGGTGATCGAGGTTGAGAACCTGACAAAAGCCATGGGCGACAAGCTCTTAATCGAAGACCTCAGCTTTGATCTGCCGCCGGGCGGGATTGTCGGCGTTATCGGGCCTAACGGCGCCGGTAAATCGACCCTGTTCTCTATGCTCACCGGTCAAGCCGAGCCAGATAGCGGCACGATTTCGCTCGGCGACACCGTGCAGCTGTCCTTCGTTGACCAGTCGCGTGACGCGCTGACAGCCGATGCCACTGTCTGGGAAGAAATCTCAGGCGGGGCCGAGCTGATTGAGCTGGGCGATGCCTCAATGAACTCACGCGCCTATTGCTCGGCCTTTAACTTCAAAGGCGGTGATCAGCAAAAGAAGGTTGGTCAGCTGTCTGGCGGCGAGCGTAACCGGGTGCATATGGCCAAGCTGCTCAAAAGCGGCGGCAATGTCCTGCTGCTCGATGAGCCGACCAATGATCTTGATGTTGAAACCCTGCGTGCGCTCGAGGACGCTCTGGTCGATTTCGCCGGTTGCGCCGTCGTCATCTCGCACGATCGTTTCTTCCTCGACCGGATCTGTACCCACATCCTCGCCTTTGAAGGCGAAGCCAAGGTCGAGTGGTTCCAAGGTAATTTTGAAGATTACGAGGAAGACAAGAAGCGCCGCCTTGGTGCCGATGCCCTTGCTCCAAAACGGGTAAAGTTCAAAAAGTTCGTCCGCTAGTATTATTCCACCAGCAAAATATAGGGCCGCCCCCTGCTTTGGGGCGGCTCACATTGTAAGGCACGTCGCCGCAATTGCCGATATCGGCCCAATACTCATCACCATCGCGCCACATTCTTGCCCAATTGCGCCAGCAAACTGTTCCCATCAGAGTTGATAGGATAGTGAAATGGGTCTTCTTCTTGTACTGGCTGGCAGCGTTCTCGGCTTCTTCGTCGCGTTGTTCGGCTACTTTGTCTTTGACCTTACCGCACTTACCGCGCTGGCCCTTTGGCTCGCCCCCGGCCCGCTGATGGCAGGCGTGGCTGTGCTGCTCTGTGTAGCAGCGCCAAACAGCAGCGACACACAAATCCCACAAGTTTCAGCGCTTGCTTAACGTAAAATTCGTTCTTTCCCCTTGATTTTAGTGCGCGCCGGTCGCATATGACCCCTGCGACGTTACTTCTATCGACCACTGTTTCCTTACGGCCCAGTCCTTCGATCGACATTGACGAGCCGATCCGCTGCACTCCGCGAGCGGGAACTACACAAGGAAGACACGTGATGGCTACTGGCACCGTGAAATGGTTTAACACTACTAAAGGCTACGGCTTTGTGGCACCCGATGGCGGATCTAAGGACGTATTCGTTCACATTTCTGCAGTTGAGCGTTCCGGCCTAACAGGCCTCAAAGACAACCAGAAGGTCACTTTTGACATTGAAGCAGGCCGTGACGGCCGCGAATCAGCGGTTAATCTGGCGCTGGTGTAACTTTTAGTTACCTATAGAATTCCTAAGAGGGCGCGGTATTTACCGCGCCCTCTTTGATTCGTTACTCTAGTTTTCAAAGACTGTTCTAGTCTTCCAGAATAAAAGTCAGATGCAGATTAACGCGGTACTCGTCAATCTTGCCGTCTTTGATCGTCACTTTCTGATCAGAGATCCAAGCGCCGGTCAGGCCCTTGATCGTCTTGCTGGCACGTTTGATGCCCTTTTCCATAGCGTCGTCAAATGACTTTGATGAGGAGCAGATGATTTCTGTAACTTTTGCAATGGTCATAAATTTTCCTAAACTAGTGTTTGGTTAACCTATCGCCAGCGCGATGCACCGTCTATGGCAAGCCCGCCGCCTCTTTCCCCGTTCCCAACAAGTTGATGACATGCGGACCAATATCAGCCACGATCAGCGCCACACCGGCAGCATTAGGGTGCAGCCCGTCGCGCTGAAAATAGACCTGCCTTGCCGTGCTCAAATCGCCCCCTGTCAGTAAAGCGTCAAAGAAATAGGGATAAAGCTCGGCCCCATGCGCCAAAGCCAACGCGCCATACATCTCATCAAACGCGCGCGCGTAGTCAGCGCCATAGTTCGCCGCTGCCCGTTGCCCCAGCAACAATACCGGCAGGCCCGCTACTTCTATCTGCGCCAACATCGCATCGAGATTGGCCCGGCTCGATGCCGGATCAATGCCGCGCAAAAAATCATTACCGCCAAGCCCGAGCAGAACGACCTCAACTTCAGGCCCCATCGCCCAGCCCAGCCGCGCCAGCCCGCCCGCCGTTGTGTCGCCCGAAACACCGCCATTGATAACTTCGGCATCTATGCCCTGATCCGCCAACCAGCGGCTCAGCTGCGGCACAAAACCGTCGCCCTGCGCCAGCCCGTAGCCCGCGATCAAACTATCGCCATATGCCAAAATAACCCGCGTCTCGGCCTGCGCCGCCGGTGCAGCAAAGCCACTGGCCAATATCACTGCCCAGCTAAGCTTGCGCATCGCCCGCCCTGCCCCATATCCATAGAGTGCCCTTACCCGCCGGAGAACCCCTATGCCGAACCCCGCCCCGCAGCCTAGCCTCGCGTTATCACTCAGCGATGTCTCTTTGTCATTGGAAGGCAATGCTGGCCGCGTTGATATCTTGCACAATATCTCGCTTGATGTGGCGGCTGGTGAAACCTTGGGGCTGATTGGGCCGAGCGGGTCTGGCAAATCATCTCTCCTGATGTTGATGGGCGGGCTTGAGCGCGCCACTGGCGGCAAGATCATGGCGCTTGGCCAAGACCTGACAGATATGGACGAAGACGGGCTCGCCCGGTTTCGCTCTGCCAATATGGGGGTGGTTTTCCAATCCTTCCACCTAATTCCGACCATGACCGCCCTAGAAAACGTAGCCACCCCACTAGAGCTGGCCGGAATATCCGACGCTTTCGCCCGCGCCGAAGCCGAGCTAGAGGCTGTCGGCCTCAGCCACAGGTCCGATCATTACCCCGGCCAACTCTCAGGCGGCGAGCAGCAGCGCGTGGCTTTGGCGCGGGCTTTGGTGGCGCGACCCAAGATCCTGCTGGCCGATGAGCCAACCGGCAATCTTGATGCCAGCAATGGGGCCGCGATCGTCGATTTACTGTTTGACCTCAGCGAAAAGCACCAAGCCACATTAGTGCTGGTCACCCATTCCGCCGAGTTGGCCGCCCGCTGCAGCCGTATTGTTAGCCTCAATGATGGCCGGATCGACACAACAGGGGCCGCGCCGTGAGCGCCCGCCTCGCGGCCCGGTTTGCCCGGCGTGAGCTGCGCGGCGGCATCTCCGGCTTCTACATCTTCCTCATCTGCCTGACGCTCGGCGTCGCCGCCATTGCCGCCGTCGGCACTGTGCGGTCGGCCATCACCGCCGGGCTCGCGCGCGAAGGTGCCTCAATGCTCGGCGGCGATGCCCAGATCGAGTTCACTTACCGCTTTGCCCGCCAAGACGAGCTAGACTGGATGGATGCCACCGCCGCGCGCCGCTCCGAAGTTGTCGATTTCCGCTCCATGGCAGTCGTCGGCAGTGGCACGTCAGCTGACCGCGCCCTGACCCAAGTGCGCGCCGTAGACAGCCTCTACCCCCTGATCGGCGCGGTTGAGCTGTCGCCCGACATGCCGCTCGACACCGCCTTTGCTGGCAGCGGCGGCCTGCCCGGCGCCGTCATGGAGCAGCTGCTGGCCGACCGCTTGGCCCTCGCCCCCGGCGACAGCTTTCATCTTGGCGAACAAGAGTTCATCCTCAGCGCGATTCTGACGCGTTATCCCGATAATACCGCCGGTGGTTTCGGCCTCGGCCCGCGCACAATCTTGCGGCGTACAGACCTGGAAGATTCCGGCCTGATCACCGAAGGCACATTGTTTTCAACACTCTACCGCATATCTCTGCCACCCGGCACTAACATTGAAACCGTCAAAGATGCCGCCGAAGCTCGGTTTGGCCAATCTGGCATGCGCTGGCGCGATGCGCGCCAAGGTGCCGGCGGTGCCGCCCGGTTTGTCGACCGTCTCGGCGCTTTTCTGGTGCTGATGGGCTTGGCCGGACTGGCTGTTGGCGGCGTCGGCGTCTCGGCCGCCGTGCGCGCTTATTTGGCCTCCAAAACCAGCACCATCGCCACTCTGCGCACGCTGGGTGCCACGCGCAACACCGTGTTCCTAACTTACCTGTTCCAGATCGGCGCGCTCACAATCGTCGGCGTCGCCCTCGGCCTCGTGCTCGGCGCAGGCCTGCCGCTGCTGCTGGCCCCGCTGATCACCGCACAGCTGCCAATCCCCGCCGAATTTGCCCTCTACCCGGCTCCCCTAGCCGAAGCTGCCCTCTACGGCCTCCTCACCGCGCTGATTTTCACCCTCTGGCCCCTCGCCCGCACCGAAGAGGTCCGCGCCGCCAGCCTGTTTCGCGACGCATTCGCCGCCGGAAACCTGCTGCCGCGCCCGCGCTATGTGGTCGCCACCGCCCTGCTGCTGGCTATCTTGCTCGGCGCTGCGGTTTGGTTCTCAGGCACGGCGTTCTTAACCCTCTGGACAGCAGGCGGCATCGCCATTGCCCTGCTGGCATTGGTCCTCACCGCCGCCCTCGCCCGCCTCATCGCCCGTAAATCTGCCGCATCAGCCGTGGCCGCCCGGCCCTGCGCCTCGCGCTTGGTGCCATCAGCGCCCGCGGCGGCGAGACCACAAGCACGGTGCTCTCACTGGGCCTCGGCCTCGCCGTGCTCGCCGCCGTTGGCCAGATCGACGGCAATATCCGCCGCGCCATCAGCGAAGACCTGCCCGACATAGCGCCGTCCTACTTCTTCATCGACATCCAAACCGACCAAATGGAAGGTTTCCGCACCCGGCTCGATGATGATCCCGCCGTCAGCCGCGTAGACGCCGCGCCAATGTTGCGCGGCATTATCACCCAAGTAAACGGCATCCCCGCCGCTGAGTTTGGCCGCCATTGGGTGCTGGCAAATGACCGTGGCATCACCTACGCCGCCACCCCACCGGATGGCACAATCATCACCGCGGGCGACTGGTGGGCGGAGGATTATACCGGCCCGCCGCTGATCAGCTTCGCCCGCGAAGAGGCCGAGGAAATCGGCCTCAAGCTAGGTGACACACTCGTCGTCAATGTCCTTGGCCGCGATATCGAAGCCACGATTGCCAATTTTCGTGAGGTTAATTTTCAATCGGTCGGTATCGGCTTTGTCATCCTGATGAACCCGGCCGCCGTTGCAGGCGCGCCGCATAGCTGGATATCAACCGTCTATGCCGAAGAAGAGGCCGAGGCCGCAATCCTGCGTGATCTGGCCAATGCCTACCCAAACATCACCGCCATTCGCATTCGCGACGCAGTAAACGAGATTGCCCGCATTGTTGGCGGCATCGCCACAGCCACGCGCTACGGCGCTGGCGTGACGCTGCTAACCGGCTTTTTCGTGCTGATCGGGGCTGCGGCCACTGGCGAGCGGGCGCGCACCTATGAGGCGGCAGTGCTCAAAACACTCGGCGCATCGCGGGCGCAAATCTTGGGCAGCTTTGCCCTGCGCGCGGCGCTTCTGGGCCTCGTCGCCGGGCTGGTGGCCCTAGCCGCGGGCATTGCCGGCGGCTGGGCGGTCACTGTGTTTATGATGGAAAGCGATTTCGTCCCGATCTGGAACTCGGCCTTGGCGATTATCATCGGCGGGGTTGGCGCCACGCTCACCGCCGGGCTGGTCTTTGCCCTGCGCCCCCTAGCGGCGCGCCCGGCACAAGTGCTAAGAGCCCAGGAATGAATGACCCGCAGTTCTTTGGCTATGGCAGCCTCGTCAACACCGCAACCCATGTCTACGCCAACCCTGTCGCCGCGCAGCTAAACGGCTGGCGGCGCAATTGGTGTGATATTGACGCCCACCCGACAGCGCTTTTGTCGGTCGAGCCTGCGGACGGCCATATCCTTGGCCTTTGCGCCCAAGTGCCCGGCGGCGACTGGGCCGCCCTTGATGCCCGCGAAAGCGGCTATGGCCGGGTGGATACAACCGCGCTGATCGCCCAACAGCCCGTGGCAGGCATAGCCACATACCAAGTCGCGCCTCACACGCATCGGGGCTTTGATAAACCGATATTGCTCAGCTACTTAGATGTCGTCATCCAAGGTTTCTTGCAGATATATGGCCATGCAGGTGCGGCGCATTTCTTTGCCAGCACCGCCGGATGGAACCGCCCCGTGCTCGATGACCGCGCAGCCCCGCGCTACCCGCGCGCTCAGCAGCTAACAGCGGTTGAGCGGCGCGAGGTTGATGCCGGGTTGGCAAAAATCTAAGCTAGCCCTTTGGCGCGGGCTTGGCCTGCAATAGCGGCATAACCCCGGCCATCTCTGGCCCCCGCGCCTTACCGGTCACAGCCAAACGCAGCGGCATAAACAACCCGCGGCCCTTGCGCCCGGTGGCAGCCTTCACCTCTTTGGTCCAGCTGCTCCACGTGTCGGCGTCGTAAGGCGCATCTGGCAGCAGGCTCAGCGCTTCTTTAACAAAATCAGCGTCTTCGTCGGCATATGTGCCCGCATCTGCCTTGGCAAACACCTGCCACCAAACCGACAGGTCAGCCAATGTATCAACATTTTCATGCACAGCGCCCCAGAAACGCGCCGCCAGCGCATCTGGCACGCCAGCAGCGGCCACATGTTCGGCCACTTGGCTCAGCTCAAGACCGGCCAAATAGCGCGCAGTGAGCGGGCCAAGGTCGGCGGCGTCAAACTTGGTTGGCGCTGCGCCAAAGCTCGACAGCTTAAAGCCGCCCACGACCTGCGCCACGCTGGTTTGCAACTCCATCGGGTCTGATGAGCCCAACCGGGCCATCATGCTCAAAATCGCCATTGGCTCAATGCCTTGCTCGCGCAGATCACGCAGCGACAGAGTGCCGAGCCGTTTGGACAACGCCTCGCCTTGCGGCCCGGTCAGCAGCGAATGGTGGGCAAAGCTGGGCACCGTGCCGCCAAGTGCTGTGATAATCTGTATCTGCGTCGCCGTGTTGGTCACATGGTCTGAGCCGCGCACCACATTCGTGATGCCCATCTCGGTGTCATCGACCACCGAGGCGATAGTATACAGCATCTGCCCGCTGGCCTTGATCAGCACAGGGTCAGACACGCTGGCCGCATCAATTGAGATGTCACCGAGAATACCGTCATTCCACTCGATCCGCTCACGGTCGAGCTTGAACCGCCAATGGCCACCGCGCTCAGCCCGCAAAGTGTCCTTCTCGGCCTCGCTCAGCTCAAGTGCGGCGCGGTCATAGACCGGCGGCTTGCCCATATTCAGCTGCTTCTTGCGCTTGAGGTCCAGCTCAACGGGGGTCTCAAAACACTCATAAAGCCGACCATTATCAATCAATGCCTGCTTGGCCGCTTGGTAGCGCGCCAGCCGGGTTGATTGCCGCTCTTCGCGGTCCCATTCAAGGCCCAACCAAGTCAGATCATCGCGAATACCGTCGATATATTCGTCCTTGGAACGCGCGGCATCAGTATCATCAATGCGCAAAACAAACGTCCCGCCTGATTGGCGCGCAATCGCATAGTTGAACAATGCGGCGCGTAGGTTGCCAATATGTAGCCAGCCAGTCGGCGAAGGGGCGAAACGGGTCGTTGTCATAGCATTCTCCTGTTGGGCCCGGGCCTGTCATACCTGCCAAGGTTTGTCCATATCGGCCACAGATGCCCGCCAAGATGCGACAGATCAACTCTCCTGATGCGAGCGCTAACATTTTGCGTTGCATCCCGGCCCGCTGAGAGGCACTCTTTGTGCCTAAACCGCCGGAGAAGCCCATGCGCGATGTTTTGACAGTAACACTCAACCCTGCCCTCGATTTTGCAACCGAGGTTGATGGCGTTGTGCCGGGGCTCAAGCTGCGCTGCGACGCGCCTTTGTCTGATCCCGGCGGCGGCGGCATTAATGTCAGCCGCGCCATTGCGCTGCTGGGCGGTCATTCGCGCACATTCGCGGTGCTCAACGGCGGCACAGGCGCGCGTATGGCGCAGCTGCTGACCGAGACCGGCCATCATCTGATCACCTTTTCTGGCGCGCCAGAAACCCGCCAGAGCCTTGCGGTGATAGACCGGCTAACCGGCGTGCAATACCGCTTCATGTTGCCTGGCCCTGACTGGCCCGAAGGGGTCGATGCGCTGGCCACTCAGCGCATTGTCGCCGAATCGCATCCCGGCTCCATCGTGGTTCTGTCCGGCAGTCTGCCGCCCGGCTGCCCTGACAGCATATTGCCAGAGCTGTGCAACAAGCTCGCGGCCAAAGATGTCGCCGTTATCGTCGATACATCTGGCGCGGCGCTCACCCATATGACCTCGCCACATGGCTGCACAAGACCCATGGTTTTGCGCATGAACCAAACCGAAGCCGACGAGCTTGCCGGCCATAAGCTGCATAAGCTGATCGACACGGCCGATTTCGCCTCATCATTGGTTGAAAAAGGCGTGGCCGACATTGCCATTGTCGCACGCGGGCCAGAGGGCTCAATCTTGGCCAGCAAAGACCAACGCCTGCATTCGGCCGCCGCCGAAGTGCCAGTGCGCAGCCGCGTCGGCGCTGGCGACAGCTTTGTTGGCGGCTTCACACTGGCCTATGCGCAGGGCAAAAGTCTGGGCGAAGCGCTGACCTGCGGCGTCGCCGCTGGCAGCGCCGCAGTGATGACCGATGGCACGGCTTTGTGCAGGCCCGAAGACTATGAGAAGCTGATCCCGATTTGCCCGGCCAAACCGATCTGAGCAGATATCAGCTTGGCATTACCGGCCAATGCTTTTGCAAATCTTGCAGGCCCGCGCGGATCAAATCTTCAAGGGCAGCTTCGTTGATGTTCTTCATTGCCCCAAGGTAAATGCATGATTTTCCACGCTTATGCTTGCCCAAACGCGCCAGCGGCTCGGCATGCTGGCTATAGCCGGGCATGATGTAGAGCACCATATTTGCCTTGCGCGGGGCAAAGCCGGTGGCCAGACATTCGCCCTCGTGGCCGCTGTCATATTTGTAATGGTAGGCACCGTAGCCGATCATTGTCGGCCCCCACATCTTTGGCTGCCAGCCGGTTACCCGGCGAAACACTTGGTCAAGCCAAAGCCCGTCGCGGCGGCGACCCTCGGGCATAACGTGGTGCAAATAATCCAGCACCGGCACTGCGGTCGGTTGGGTTTTATTCTCGGCCATATGCGCCTCCATCTGGCGGCAGCATAGCATTTTAGCCGTTATCGCGCCACCTATTGGCAATCGGGTAGCGCCGGTCGAGCCAAAAAGCCCGCTTGGTCAGCCGCGGACCGGGGGCTGACTGAAAGCGTTTATATTCACTAATATAGACCAGATGTTCGATCCGCTTGACAGTGGCATGGTCAAATCCAGCCGCAACACAATCGGCCACACTGGCCTCTTCATCGACAAGCATATTAAGGATCGCGTCGAGTATTTCATAGGGCGGCAAGCTGTCATCATCGCGCTGATCTGGGCGCAGCTCAGCCGAGGGCGGTTTGTCAATAATCGCCGGCGGGATCACCTCACCCGCCGGGCCCATCATCCACGACCGGTGGTTGGCATTGCGCCAGCGACAGGTCTCAAACACCCGCATTTTATACAAGTCTTTGACCGGGTTATAGCCGCCCGCCATGTCGCCGTAGATCGTCGCATAGCCAACCGCCACCTCTGATTTATTGCCCGTGGTCAGCAGCATTTCACCAAACTTGTTGGACTGGGCCATCAGCAACAGCCCGCGCAGCCGCGACTGAATGTTCTCTTCGGTGGTATCAGCCTCATAGCCCTCAAACAAAGGCGCGAGCGCAGCCGTCACCGCATCACGCGGGCCAGCAATGGAAATCTGGTCAAGTTTTGTGCCCAGCCGCGCGGCCATATCGGCCGCATCATCAAGCGATGATTGCGCCGTATATTCAGACGGCATCATCACGCCGCGCACGTTATCTGGCCCCAAAGCATCGGCAGCTATCGCCGCCACCAGCGCCGAATCGATACCGCCGGACAGGCCGAGCAGCACCTTTTTAAACCCGGTTTTGCGCATATAGTCGCGCAGCCCCAGCACCATGGCGTGGTAATCTTGCTCATAGGCATCGGGCAAATGCGCAAGATCGCCGGGCAATGCGTGCCAGCCTGCGTCAGTTTGCTCAAATCGACATGCACGATCGCCTCTTCAAACACGGGCAGTTGCACCGCCAGCGCCCCGCCCGGGTTAAGCACGAAGGAGCCGCCATCAAAGATCTGGTCATCCTGTCCGCCGGTCATATTGAGGTAAACCAGCGGCAGGCCGGTCTCGACCACACGGGCGACCATCTCGTTCATCCGGTAGGGGCGCTTATCGCGAAAATACGGCGAGCCATTGGGCACGGCGAGTATCTCTGCGCCGCTTTCAGCCATGGCTTCGCAGACTTCTTGGTGCCAAGCATCTTCGCAGATCGGCGTGCCAATGCGCACAGGACCCGCATCAAACGGGCCAGACAAAGCGCCAGCTTTAAACAACCGCACCTCGTCAAACACGTTAAAGTTAGGCAATTCATGCTTAAGAACCCGTGAGCTGACCTTGCCACCGCGCAAAATGAAATAAGCGTTGTATAGTTTGCCGTCTTCAAACAGCGGCCCGCCAATGCCCAAAGCCGGGCCATCAGCGCAAGTCACGGCCAAATCCGAAATGCGCATCGCGGCTTCTTGCCAAAACGCAGGCTTCATCACCAGATCTTGCGCCTGATAGCCGGTCAAAAACATCTCGGGCAGCATGACAAAGCCCGCGCCTGCCGCTTTGCCCTGCGCCCATGCATCTTGTGCAAGGGCCGCATTGCCAACCATATCTCCTAATACGGGGTTCAGCTGGGCCATCGTCAGGCGAAATGTCTCTGTCATGTCTTACTCTTTCTTTTGCGCAGGGCATTAGCGCGCTGGCATGATCTATCAGATCATACGCTAAGGGAAAGTACCCAGCATTCCAGCTGCCAGTTGTCAGTTGGCTTGGCCTTGGCTAGTGTTTGCAAAACAGAAACAGAAGTGTGGGGGAGCGGCCAGATGCAAAATGCAGCGCCAAACAAGGCAGGCACGAAATTGGTGCGCAAAGGGTCGCTGGCTTTGGCCATTGTTATTGGGTTGTCTCAACCGGCTTTTGCGCAAAGCGTCACCACCAAACAATATGAAGATGGCGGCATTTATGAAGGCACATTCTTAAACGGCCGCCAACATGGCATTGGCACTTACCGGCTGCCAAATGGCTATCAGTATTCGGGCGAATGGTTTGAGGGCGAAATCCGCGGCCAAGGCACCGCCACCTACCCCAATGGTTCGGCCTATGAAGGCCAGTTTGTCCGCGGCAAGCCTGAAGGCTTTGGTCGGATCACATTTGCCGATGGCGGCACTTATGAAGGCGATTGGCTAGAGGGCCGGATCACTGGTGCTGGCATTGCCACCTATGCCAATGGCATGCGCTATGAAGGCGCGTTTCGCAACGCCATGCATCACGGTATCGGCACCATGACCAGCGAAGGCGGCTATTCCTATTCGGGCGACTGGGTCAACGGCGTCAAAGAAGGGTCTGGCAGCATCACCTATCCTGATGGCTCAACCTATGTTGGCGCCATGATCGGCGGCGAGCGCGAAGGCGCCGGCACGCTGACCATGCCTGACGGGCTGACCTATACTGGCGCCTGGCTGAGCGGCCAGATCGAGGGCCAAGGCCGGCTGGTGCAGCCAAACGGCGATATTTATGAGGGCGATCTGATAGCGGGCCGCCGCCAAGGTGCGGGCACCGTCACTTATGCCAACGGTGACGTGTGTCAGGGCGGCTTCACCGATGACCGCCGCCACGGCCAAGGTACATTTACCGGCACAGATGGCTACCGCTATATAGGCGCTTGGGTATCGGGCCAGATTGAGGGCATGGGCGAAGTCACCTATCCTGACGGCTCGGTCTATACTGGCGCCTTCACCGGCGATCTGGCCAATGGCCAAGGCAAAATCACCTATGCTGACGGCTCGACCTATGAGGGCGCGTGGGTCAACGGCGTGATCCAAGGCGTCGGCATTGCAACCTATGCGAACGGCACCGTCTACGAGGGCGATTTCGTCAATGCCCGCAACCACGGCGCGGGCAAAATGACCTATGCTGACGGCTATAGCTATGAAGGCGCATGGGCGGACGGCCAGCGCAGCGGCGCAGGCACGGCGACCTATGCTGACGGCACGGTTTATGAGGGTAACTTCGTAAACGGCCAGCGCCACGGCATGGGAAAAATCACCATGCCTGACGGTTTCGTCTATGAGGGCGCATGGGCAGAGGGCGAGATCAGCGGCCTCGGCACAGCGCGCTATTCTAACGGCGATGTCTATGAAGGCGCGTTTCAAAATGGCCGCCGCCAAGGCGAAGGCACAATGCGTTACGCGACCGGCCAAACCACCAGTGGCGATTGGCAAGACGGCGCTTTGAATGAGGCCCCGCCTGCTGCGCCAGAGGCAGAACCCGCGGCCGAAGCCGAACCAGTAGCCACCGGCAACTAATTGTTTTGCTTAGTAAGTTCACACCTTACTAAGCAAAATTAAATTTTGGGTCTTTTCCTTTACCCATTCTGGGCTATAGTGCGTTTATGAAAATGCGCGCATATATCATCCCTTCGGCCATCTCTGGCCTACCCCTGCGCGACCTACTGCTTCTTAGCTGCCTCTGAGCGTGCCATCGGGCGCGACCGCTCAGAGGGAACCAGCGCCAAACACACTCCAAAACATAGCTAAGACCTAAGAGTAGGATACTCGACATGACATCTGCATCCAAAACACCCGAGCGCGTCGTCATCTTTGATACGACATTGCGCGACGGCGAACAGTCGCCCGGCGCGACCATGACCCATGATGAGAAGCTGGAAATTGCCAGCATGCTCGATGATATGGGCGTCGATATTATTGAAGCAGGGTTCCCCATCGCCTCTGAGGGCGACTTTCGCGCTGTCCGCGACATCTCACGGCTGAGTAAATCGGCAACAATCTGCGGGCTGGCACGGGCCAGTTACAAAGATATCGACCGCTGCTGGGAGGCCGTCAAACATGCCGCCTCGCCGCGCATTCATACGTTCATAGGCACATCGCCCTCGCACCGCGCCATTCCAAACCTGACCATGGATGAGATGGCCGTGCGCATCCACGACACTGTCACCTATGCCCGCAACTTATGCGACAATGTGCAATGGTCCCCGATGGATGCCACCCGCACCGAATGGGATTATCTGACCCGCGTGGTCGAGATCGCCATTGCCGCAGGCGCCACAACAATCAACATCCCCGACACGGTTGGCTTCACCGCCCCAGTTGAAAGCGCCGCCCTGATCCGGCGTCTGATCGCCGAAGTGCCCGGTGCAGCAGACGTGGTCTTTGCCACGCATTGCCACAACGATCTGGGCATGGCCACCGCCAACTCACTGGCCGCAGTCGAAGGTGGCGCGCGCCAAATTGAGTGTACGATCAATGGCTTAGGCGAACGCGCGGGCAACACAGCGCTCGAAGAAGTGGTCATGGCGCTGAAAGTGCGCGGCGATATCATGCCCTTCACCACAGGCATCGACACCACCAAGATCATGAACATCTCGCGCCGTGTCGCCACTGTCTCTGGTTTCCCGGTGCAGTTCAACAAAGCCATTGTTGGCAAGAACGCCTTTGCCCATGAAAGCGGTATCCACCAAGACGGTATGCTAAAAACGCCGAAACATTTGAGATCATGCGCCCCGAAGATGTGGGCCTGTCGGAGACCAACTTGGTCATGGGCAAACATTCGGGCCGGGCCGCTTTACGCGCCAAGCTGGGTGATCTGGGCTATGATTTGGCCGCCAACCAGCTCAATGACGTGTTCGTTCGGTTCAAAGAGCTGGCTGACCGCAAGAAAGAAATCTACGACGACGATCTGGTTGCTTTGGTGCGACAAAATGATGCGGTCGAAGACCGGGTCAAGCTGGTCTCATTGCACGTAACCTGCGGCACGGCTGGCCCTGCAAATGCGCAAGTTGAGCTGGAGATTGACGGCGAGACCACGGCAACCAGCGCCACAGGCGACGGCCCGGTTGATGCAACATTTAACGCGGTCAAAGCCCTGTTTCCACATGGCGCGCGCTTGCAGCTGTATCAAGTAAATGCAGTCACCGAAGGCACCGACGCGCAGGCCACAGTATCTGTTCGGCTCGAAGAAGATGGCCGGATATCTACCGGGCAATCGGCCGATACTGACACGGTCACCGCCTCGGCTCGCGCCTATATAAACGCCATAAACCGGCTGTTAGTGCGGCGCGAAAATTCTGCACCCGGCATTGATATGAAAGGCGTTAACTACAAAGACGCTGGCTAAGCTGATCGGGGCTGGCCCAACAGCCGGCCCTCTTTTAACCTATTTGACCATTTTATCGGATCAGTTACGCGAGGTATGCAGCCAGCAAATGGCGGAAATGTGCCACCACTTCGCCAAACACCTCTTTCATACGTGCCTCCGGCCTTCTATATATATTATCTGCTCGCCGCGCTAAGAAGAGTCGCGGGACATTTGGCAAAAGGCTAATTATTATGTTCGGTTTAGGAAGCCTCTTTGCATCCGATATGGCCATTGATTTGGGCACAGCCAACACGCTGGTCTATGTCAAAGGGCGCGGCATTGTGTTGTCCGAACCATCTGTTGTGGCTTACCACATTAAGGATGGCGTCAAAAAAGTGTTGGCCGTGGGCGAAGATGCCAAGCTTATGCTTGGCCGCACCCCGGGTAGTATTGAGGCAATCCGCCCCATGCGCGAAGGCGTTATTGCCGATTTTGATGTAGCCGAAGAGATGATCAAGTACTTCATCCGCAAGGTGCATAAACGCTCACTATTTTCCAAACCCAAGATCATTGTCTGTGTGCCACACGGGGCAACCCCGGTTGAAAAACGCGCCATCCGTCAGTCGGTGCTCAGCGCTGGTGCCCGCCGCGCCGGCCTGATCGCCGAGCCGATTGCCGCGGCGATTGGCGCGGGCATGCCGATCACCGACCCGACCGGCAACATGGTTGTCGATATCGGCGGCGGCACGACCGAAGTCGCGGTTCTGTCCCTCGGCGATATCGTTTATGCCCGATCCGTTCGCGTCGGCGGGGATCGCATGGACGAGGCGATCATCAGCTACCTGCGTCGCCAGCAGAACCTGCTGGTCGGTGAATCCACCGCCGAGCGGATCAAGACCACTATCGGCACCGCGCGCATGCCCGATGACGGGCGCGGCACCTCGCTGCACGTCCGGGGCCGCGACCTGCTGAACGGTGTTCCGAAAGAGACCGAGATCACCCAGGCACAGGTCGCTGAGGCGCTCTCCGAACCCGTCCAGCAAATCTGCGAAGCGGTGATGACCGCGCTTGAGGCGACCCCGCCGGATCTCGCCGCCGACATCGTTGATCGCGGCGTGATGCTGACCGGAGGCGGCGCGCTGCTCGGTGATCTCGATCTGGCCTTGCGCGAACAGACCGGGCTGGCCGTCTCCATCGCGGATGAAAGCCTGAACTGCGTCGCCCTCGGCACCGGCAAGGCGCTGGAGTTCGAAAAACTGCTGCGCCACGCGATTGACTACGATAGCTGATCTACCCACCCTTCATCGCTAAAAGGGGCCAACTTGGCACAGGATCGCAGACAAGAGGCCGATTACCTCACCCCGCTGCGCCGGCTTCTGGGCAGCGTCCTCATTCTGGCGCTCTTCGGGTTATTCCTGTTCTGGCGGATCGACAGCCCGCGCGTCGAACGGTTCCGCGCGCAGGTCGTCGATCAGGTGGTGCCCTCATTCGACTGGGCTATGGCGCCTGTGGACGGGACCCTGAACATCCTTCGGGATTTTCAGAGCTACACGCGCATCCATAAGCAAAATCAAGAGCTTCGGCGCGAATTGCAGCAGATGAAGGCCTGGAAAGAGGCCGCGCTGCAACTGGAGCAGGAGAACGCCCGACTGCTCGATCTGAACAAGGTCCGGCTGGATCCCCGCCTCACCCATGTAACGGGCGTCG
>JAESRD010000220.1 GCA_016764835.1 Paracoccaceae bacterium
CGCGCGGCGAGCGCGCAGACCGATCAAAACCGCGCGGCGAGCGCGCGAGACACGCGCGGCCCGCTGCACGGGTTGCCGCTGGTGGTCAAAGACCTCGCCAATGCCGCTGGCCTGCCAACTTCACGCGGCTCTCCGCTATTTGCGGACCAAATTGCCGCCAAGGATGACATCCATATTGCCCGGCTGCGGGCCGCTGGCGCGATTGTTATTGGCAAAAGCAATGTCCCCGAATTTGGCCTCGGTTCACATAGTGTGAACCCGGTTTTTGGCGTGACCCGCAACCCCTATGATCCAAACGTCACTGCCGGTGGCTCGTCTGGCGGCGCGGCTGTAGCACTGGCCACCGGCATGGCCGCCCTTGCCGACGGTTCTGACATGATGGGCAGCCTGCGCAACCCGGCGGGCTGGTGTGGTATTTACAGTTTGCGGCCGTCTTACGGGCTGGTGCCGGATGAGCCGCTGGGCGACACATTTCTGCATCAACTGGCCACCAATGGGCCAATGGGGCGCAGCCCGGCTGATGTGGCGCTCATGCTCAGCGTCATGGCCGGACCTGATCCGCGCCAGCCAAATGATGCTGGTTCATTTACCACCGAGCCGCTGCGCCCGGCGCAGATCAGCGGTATGCGCATTGGCTGGCTGGCTGATTGGGGCGGGGCGTACCCGATGGAAGACGGGGTTTTGGCGCAGTGTCGCATTGGGCTTGAGCGGTTTGAACAAATGGGGGCGATTGTCGAACCCGTCGAACCGCCATTCAGCGCCAAACGGCTGTGGGATGCGTGGAATGTCTTGCGGTCTTGGGCCGTGGCGGCGGGCTACGGTCCGCTGCTGGCCATGCCTGAAAGCCGCAAGTTCATCAAAGAAGAGGCGATATGGGAGGCCGAGAAAGGTGCAGCACTCAGTGCACTTGATGTTCATGCCGCCTCGACCATCCGCTCTGACTGGTTCGCCAAGGCCACCGTGCTGCTGCAAGATTATGACGCGCTGGTGCTGCCGACGGCCCAATGCTGGCCTTTTCCGGTCGAATGGAGCTGGCCGCGAGAGATTGCCGGCATCAAAATGGACAGCTACCACCGGTGGATGGAGGCGATGATCCCGGTCAGTCTGATCGGGCTACCGGCAGTGACTTTACCTGCGGGGCTTGGCGCGGCGGGGCTGCCAATGGGGCTGCAAATGTTTGGTCCGCGCGGCGCAGATAAGCGACTTTTGCAAATGGCGCAGAGTTACCACGGCCTGATGCCCGTCTGACCAGCGCCGCGCCCCTGCGGTAATTTAGCCTTTGGCATTCACTTCAGAATATTTATAGTCGCCAAAGGGCAGTAAGCCGCAGGTTTGCCTGCGCGCTATTGCTGGCCGAACGCGCGAAATTCGCCGATTGTACCGGGGGGAACAAGCCATGGAAGACGAGACACAAATCCGCGACGCGGACGGGCATTTGCCAGCGTCACCATTGCCAGAGATTGGCATTCTGACATTTGGCGAAATTCGCGAGTCGCTCAAATGCGGTTTTCGCGATTTCATGCGCGCGCCGGCTTATGGGCTGTTCTTTAGCGGGGCTTACGTTCTGGGCGGGCTGCTGTTGGTCTGGCTCGGCGCCGGGCATATTACTTGGATATTGGCGGTGACGCTCGGCTTTCCGCTGGCCGCACCCTTTGCGGCGGTCGGGCTTTATGAAGTGAGCCGACGGCTTGAGGCTGGCACAGAGCTGAACTGGAAAGAGATATTGGGGGTGTTGTGGTTAGAGCGCACCCGTCAGATCCCGTGGATTGGCGCCATCATTGTCCTTTATTTCCTGTTTTGGACTTTCCTTGCCCATATGATTTTTGCGCTGTTCATGGGGCTGACGGCGATCACCAATATATCGCAAAGTTGGGCCATATTCTTTGAGCCTGAAGGCCTTAAAATGATCGCAGTTGGCTCGGTCGTCGGCGGGGTTTTGGCGTTCTTCTTGTTCTCACTGACTGTGGTTAGCCTGCCGCTTTTGTTGGAAAAAGAGATCGATTTTATCAGCGCAATGATTCTGTCTGTGCGCACGGTGGCGCTCAACGGGTTGCCAATGCTGGCTTGGGCGGCGTTCATTGCCGTGACCACGCTGCTGGCTATGTTGCCACTGTTTCTTGGGCCGTTGGTGGTGATGCCGATTTTGGGCCATACGACATGGCATCTTTACCGCCGGGTGCTTTACGACCCGGTACAATCATAATGGCCCATGCAAAATGAAAAGGCGCGACAGTTTCCTGCCGCGCCTTTTATCGTTTAGGCTGATAAGGCGTTTAGGTGCTTTTCTTGGCTTTTCCAGCGGCTGCTGCAACAGCCTTTGACGCGGCGGCTGGCAGCGGTGGCCGCCCAGCTGAACCAGAGTTTAGCGGGTCTTCTTGCCGCTGAACCGAGCCCTCAAAGTGAGCGCCGCTCTCAATAGCTATGGTCTTGTGGATGATATCACCCTCAACACGGGCCGACGATGTCAGCCTCACTTTAAGCCCGCGCACCCGACCGACGATACGGCCATGGATGACAACGTCATCGGCGCTCAGTTCACCCATGACCGTGGCACCTTCGCCAACAGTCAGTAGATGCGCGCGAATATCGCCCTCGATCCGGCCTTCAATTTGAATGTCGCCAGTGGTTTTAACATTGCCCTGAATATGCAGATCAGCCGACAGAACCGAAGCCGGTGGCTTTGGCTTTGACGATGCCGTGCGATAATCTTGTGCTGGCGGCGGGGTCTGGCCGCCAGCCGCTGGGGCAGTTGGCGCAGCTTTTGTGTCAGCAGTCTTGGGGCTTGTCTCGTTGATTTTGCTCTTAGAAAACATCTCGTCCAGCTCTTATATAGGTCATGGGGTTAACGGGTGTTCCGCCGACACGAACCTCGTAGTGTAAATGGGGTCCGGTTGAGCGGCCTGAATTACCCATATCACCAATCCGGTCTCCACGCGAGACCCTTTGGCCGACATTAACCCTTATCTGGTTCAAATGGGCGTATCTGGTTTCAATCCCGAATTCATGCTGAATTTTGATTAACCTGCCATATCCCGTAGACCAGCCAGCGTGAACGACCACGCCATCTGCGGTGGCATAAATTGGTGTGCCGATAGGGGCGGCAAAGTCTGTGCCGGCATGAAGCCTGCCCCAGCGCATGCCAAACCCGGAGGTGAAGCGAAAACTTGCTTTGACCGGCGTGGCAAATGGCGCGCGGTCTGCGGCGATCCGGTAGAGGTTTATCCGGTCCATTGCCGACAAAATGGCGTTGGCGCGCAGCCCGTCAGGGTCTGGCCCGCCACCCATGGTTGACAGTTGCAGCGGGGTGAGCGGCCCGCCTGTGCCCGAATAGCCGCGCCGCACTTGGGCCAGCAGCGTGTCGGTGTTGAGCCCGGCGGCGCGGAACATGTTTTCTAACGGCTCGACAGAGACCAACATGGCCTCTTCGAGCTGGCGGAAGATTGCATCATTGCGGTCGGCGATCAGGCGCAGCTCAAGCTCAAGCTCTTGGGCACGATCAATGGCAAAGGCGGCATCTTCGGCAATAAGATCGCGCTCTGCGGCGGTTTGAGCCAAGGCGCTGGCGAGGATATCGACCGTACCGGACATCTCATTATTGAGGGTCAGTCCAGTGCCGCCCTCGCCAGCGGCTGCGGCCTGAAGAGCTGCCAATTGGTCACGGGCGGCTTCGCGTTCGTGCATTGTATCAAGCAAAGTGGCGTGGACCACATCGAGGCCGTTTTCCAGCTCATGCCTGTCATCTTCGGAGGCCAGCAGCTCGCTTTGCATAATAGATATTTGCGCCAGCGCTGATGAGAAACGTTGTTGGGCGGCGGCGGCTTCATCGGCCCGCATATCGCGCTCGGCCGACATTGAATTCAGATGTTCTTCATACATCTGCTTGTCGCGCTCGGCTTGGGCTCTAAAATTACCAGAGCCGATCGAGTCCATCAGCACGATCGCCGTGGCGACAATGGCCCAGGCGATAAGCATGGTTGAACCGACCCAAGCGATCAATTGTGTTGAAGGCCGCAGCCGGACAAAACGGGTTTCAGTCTCTGAGCGCAGAAACAGCCGTCTTTCGGGAAAGCGGCGCTCCAGCATTGCATGCCAAGCCTGAGCCATCCGTGATCTCACGTTAGAGTTCTCCCGACCCGCGCATTGGAGCGCATTTGCTCCAACAGTCCCTAATCCAAGTACCGTGATACAAAAGCCCGCAATATGGTGCAAGGATTTTGCACAAAAGCTGCACAGAACCAGCGGTTTGGCCGGTTTTATGCGCAAAAAACCGCCGATAATTTGGGCGTTTGGCGGCTGTACTCTAGTGCCGGGCGGTTTTTGTGGCGGTTATTGTTGCGGGTTTTGCACTTGGGCCAGCACCTGTGCGGCGTGGCCGGGCACTTTTACTTTTGGCCAAATGCGCAAAAACCGGCCGTTGGCGCCAATCAGAAATGTCGTGCGGATAATGCCCCAAAAGCTTTTGCCATACATTTTCTTCTCGGCCCAAACACCATATGCTTTGCAGGCCAGCATTTCGGGATCTGAGATCAGCCGTAGGCCAAGTTCGGCTTTGGCAATGAAGTTTTCATGTTTGCGCAGGCTATCGGCGGAAATGCCAAAGACGCTGGTATTGGCGCGCTCAAAATCGCCCAGCAGAGCGGTAAAGTCGCGGGCCTCATTGGTGCAGCCGGGGGTGTTGTCACGCGGGTAAAAGAACAAAACGGTTTGTTTGCCAGCCGGGTCTGGCAGGGCAATATCGGCCCCCCCTGTTGCCGTGAGGCAAAACTGCGGGGCAAAATCGCCTGAATTCAGCGTTGTGGTTTCCATTTTGTCTCTCATGCGGTTTCGTGTTTATGTGGGGTTCGTTCTACGTTTCACGTAGGAATGTAAAGCGGTGCGAGTAAACAGAGCGGCATGAATGACTAAAAACGCAGAGCAAGACGCGCCACAGCCTGCGCCTGAAGAGCTACCTATGCGGCGCAGCAGGCGCTCGGGCTATGTGCTTTGGCGCATTTTGGTCCTGTCGTTCTCGGCAGTTATGGCCGTGCTCATTGCCGTGCCGGTATTGATGATCGGCCAAGAAGTGCGCGCGCCAAGCTGGGTCGCACAGCGGATGGAAGAACAGGCCTCGGCGGCGCTTGATGGCGGCACGCTTGAATTTGGCACCATCACTGTCACCTTTGGCACAGATTTTCATCCGCGTTTGCGCATGACCCAGACCGTTTTGCGCAATGCGCAGGGGCGGCTTTTGGCGCGGGTGCCGGGGATTGATGTGCTGGTTTCGCCGCGCGGGCTACTGCTACGGGGCGAATTGCTGGTGCAGGAAGTCGTGTTGAGCGGTGCGCAACTTACACTTGACCGGGGCCAAGATGGCTCATTTGCGCTGGCGCTTGGCAATGATGGCGCGGTGTTTGGCACGCTTAACCCGAACGGGCCGTCAGAACCTGCACCCGAAACACGCGCTGCGGTGAGCCCGGCTGCTGCGGGGCTTGGCAGTCTTGTCAGTTTCATGGAGGGCATAACCCAGCGGCCAACGCTGGAGGCGCTTGAACATGTCACCGCTGAAGGCCTGATCATTAACTACAACGATGCCCGCGCCGGGCGCAGTTGGACCGTTGATGGCGGCCGCATTGATCTCGATCTTGGCCCGGAAAATCTGCATTTTGACGCAAGCTTCACGCTGCTTTCGGGGCGGGCCTATGTGACAGAGCTGACTCTGGCCTATGATAGCGCGCCAAACACCCATGTGGCGCAGCTGTCACTGGCGCTGCGCGACGCCGCCGCCCGCGACATTGCCACGCAAAGCCCGGCGCTTGAATGGCTCAAACCTGTCGATGCGCCGGTATCATTGCGCCTGAATGCCACGCTTGACGCGGCAGGCAGGCTTGATGATCTGACTGGCGGTTTCGAGCTGGGCCGGGGCCGGTTGCAAAAAGCTGATGGGCAAGATCTGGCTTTTGATTCCGTCAAAGCCGAGGTGCAGTTTGACCCGGCAGCGGGTGAGAACGGCGTGTTGCGGTTTGAGCAAGTTGAGCTGCGCAGCGACTGGGCCAATGTCACGCTTGAGGGTGAGGCCTATTTGAGGTCGGCCGCCAGCGGCGCGCCAAGTCAGATTAGCGGCCAGATCCGGCTCGTGCAGGCCGAGATCAACCCGCCCGGTGGCTACGCCCAGCCGCTGGCACTGGCTGAGGGTTATGTTGCTTACCGGCTGCAATTGGCGCCAATGCAGCTTGATATTGCCAGCCTTGTGCTGGTTGACAGCGCGCCAAATGCAGCAGATGCGCCGCCCGCGC
This sequence comes from Paracoccaceae bacterium, assembly GCA_016764835.1. Next base: position 6,273 of record JAESRD010000220.1, read on the forward strand.
GGCTGATCGCCAGCGGCCAGCTGATCCGGCAAGATGACGGCTGGCATATGTCCACACAGGCGCGCGTGGCCGAAATTGGCGTTGAACGGATTTTGGCGCTCTGGCCCCCGGCTTTGAAAACCCGATTGCGGGTTTGGGTCGAGACCAGCCTGCCGCAGGGGCTGATGCGCAATGTGCAGGCGGCCCTGCGGCTTACGCCAGGCCAGCCGCCACAAGTGCAAATCACCCATGAATTTGTCGATACAACGCTCCGGTTCATGCCAACGCTGCCGCCCATTCGCGGCGCGCGCGGCTTTGTTGTGTTTGACGGTCACTCCTATGTTGTGCAGGCCGATGCGGGCAGTATCACC